>USJT01000155.1 GCA_900555175.1 uncultured bacterium | reverse complement strand
TATAGAGGAAATTATATTATTTAACCAATTTTTAATTATAAAATCAGAAAATAATTTAAAAGTAATAAAATCAGCACTAAATAATCCGGGAATTATAATAGTATGCGGTTCACCTCTAAGCGGCAAAACCCACATTATATATTCTCTGCTTTTAGAAGCTGCTGACAAAAACAAAAATATAATGACACTTGAAAGTATTGCAAAATATCATCTTAAAAACGTACATCAGTGCGAATTGAATGAAAACGTAGGCTTTAATATGGATAAAGCAGCACGTTTTATAGAATTTCAATCCCCTGATATTATTTATCTTGAAGGGATTAAATCTAAAGAATCCTTCGATTATTTTGCAAATTTAGTATTTGATAACAAAACTATCATAATGGAATTTTTAGCAAATAATATGGAAGATTTGAGATACAAACTTTCATTTTCAGACTTTGAAACTCTCAAATCTCTAATAAGCTGTATGATATTCATACATTCACAAGACAGTATCGAAGTGTTTACAAAAGAAGCTGTACAAAAATATTTAGCTTAATAATTCATTTCCCAATTATCATTTAACAATCTTCCAAAACACCCATTTAAAGATGTTTGACAATTAGATGCTTCTCTTTGTTCTTTCGTCAAAGGGGCATTATTACTTGTATTATCTGGACCATCATCAAGCATTCCATTTGAATATAAATAGAGGAAGAAAAAATCTCTTCCAGAGATATTTGGACCTTGAGGTCCATTAATATCTACAAGTATATTAGCTATTTTATATGTAGAAGGCTTACTATAAATAGGTCTAATTGAAGCACCACTAGCAAGGACATAAGATTTTGCATTAGAAGTATAGGAACTTGATGAAATTTTAGAGCCGTTCAAATAACTGTACTCACTTGCAAAACAAGGTGTAGTAACTGAATCACAAGTAGATACAACCTTCATATAAGAAGTAACCATGTTTTGAAGTGCCGCAGTAGATGTTAAGCCTGCTTCAGTTAAATTTATTGCATTTTTATCAGTCTGATACATCACTAAAACCTGATTAAGTTCATTATAAACTTTATGTAATTGAGTTACATAACTTTTCTTTTGATAATTTTGCATTAACGTTGGAACAGTCATAGCTGCAACAACTCCAATTATCGCTAAAGTTACCAATACCTCTGCAAGTGTAAAACCTTTTTTCAACCTTAAAACCTCATCAAAATTATACCAACATATATTATTTATTATAACATATTACATAACTTTTTCAACCTAAAAAGGCTAACCAAAAATTTTTAAATTAAGAGCATTTTTTAAATAATATAAAATACAAGATTTACAAGAAAATCTGCAATCAACAAATAAACAGTTGACAAAATTGCAGCCTGAGTTGTTGAATAACCAACCTCCTTGGCTCCACCCTTTGTACAATAACCTTGTGTTGAACATACAAGAGCTATTAAACCGCCAAATATAGCCGCTTTTAAAAGGCTTATATAAATATCTCTTGTAGAAATCCATAACCATGCAGAATTCATATATCTTGCAGGATGTAGTTCAATCGTTGCATAAGAAACAAGCATTCCCCCTGCAATTCCGACAAATTCTGCCAACAAAACAACCATAGGAACAGTTAAAATCCCTGCTATTATTCTTGGCGTAAAATAATATCCGACAGGATCAACCTTCAAGGTTTTCATAGCATCAACCTGCGATGTAACCTGCATATTTGCAATTTCCGCAGATATTGCAGTACCAGCTCTTGCTCCGATTGCAAGTGCAACAAACCCCGGAGCAATTTCTCTTATCATAACAACAGCGATAGTTCCGCCAATATAAGTATCAGCACCGCTCATCAAAAATTGCTTTGAAACCTGAACCGCAATTACAGCAGCAGCAATAAATGCAATTATCAATGATATCGGAAGCGAATCATAGCTGATAGAAGCAGCCTGCGCCAAAACAGAAGAAAAACGCACCTGAAAAAGGTACTTTATACTCTTTATTAAATTTTGAACGCACAAACCTAGAAATTCCATCAGCGAAAATTATCCTAATCAAACTAATTTTAACATAATTAAGAAATACTACCCCCACCGCATAGGCGAGGGTAGATATTTTTTTTAGTAAACCGGCATACACCATTTTTTATATTTTGGAACTTTTCCTTTAACAACGTCAAAGTAAAGTTTTTGAAGTTCTTTAGATATAGGTCCTAAAGTACCGTCACCTAAAGTTCTGTTATCAATGCTTACGATAGGGCTAATTTGAGCACCTGTACCGCAATAGAATGCTTCATCAGAAATATAAAGTTCTGTTCTGTCTATCGGACGTTCTTCAGTTTCAATACCAAGAACATCTTTTGCAAGTTCCATGATTGTATTTCTTGTTACACCAACCAAAATATTATCAGTTTTCATAGTTGTAACAAGTTTACCGTTTTGAACAAGGAACAAGTTCATAGCAGAACCTTCAGTAACTTGTCCTGCTTCATCAAGAACAACAGCATCATCAAAGCCCATATTATGAGCATCTGTTTTAATTAATGCAGCGTTTGCATAAGAACCTGCAACTTTAGCACGAGGAGGAATAGCGTTATCGCTGTTTCTTCTCCAGCTTGATACACAAACTCTCAAACCTTTTGATGTATCAATATAATCACCCATTTTGTTTGTAATTAACGCATAAGAATCAGTATTATCATACAAACCAGGGCCAACTTTTTGAGCAGATTTATATAAAGTAGGACGCATGTAGCAATCTTCTTTATAATTGTTTTTTGCAAGTAATTTTCTTGTAATCTCACAATGTTCTTCAACTGTGTATGGGCTTTTCATACACATAATTTTTGCACTTCTCAATAATCTTTCATAGTGTTCAGGAACTCTAAATGCATAAAGTTGCTTTTCTTCTTCGTTCCAATAAGCTCTAATACCTTCAAAAACAGCAGTTCCGTAAAGGAATGCGTGTGTACGGATTGGAATCATAGCTTTAGAAGCTTCTACATACTCTCCATCCATAAAATAAAACTCTGTCATAATTCCTCCTTAGCTTTATATAAACTAATATACCATGAAAGAATAAAAACAGAGTTATATTTTATAAAACTTTAAATTATTCTTTAAAAGCAAAACGTTTTTTAGCTGTTAATGGAGAATTTTTTAAATTTGCAGTTTCAATAAATTTTTTTGCATCATTTACAGGAATAGCAAATCCTATACCAATATTTGAAATATTATTATCAGGATTGTAAATTGATTGAGAAATTCCGATAACCTCACCTTGTGAATTTAAAAGCGGGCCACCTGAGCACCCCGGATTTATTGCAGCATCTGTTTGAATTCTTCCTTTTGCATAATCAATTCTTGAAACAATTCCCGATGTCAAAGTTCCGGCAAAGCCAAAAGGATTGCCGATAGCGAGAACTTTTTGTCCAACTTTAATTTCTGAAGAATCTCCAAAAGATATAGTTTTTAACCTTGATTTCGGAGTAATTTTCAACAAAGCCAAATCTTTATTTTTTCCCATTTTAGCAAGCACAGAAGCTTTATATATTTTGCCGTCATAAGTTGTAACATCAATTTCATTTGCTCCCTCAATTACATGCGACCCTGTTAAAATTACCCCATCAGAACGCACAATACAACCTGTTCCTGCAGAAAACCCATCATCTAAATTCGCATCAATAGACACAATTGCAGGATTTATCTTTTCATAAACATTTATATTAACCATCTCATCAGGTGAAAAATTTTGAGCCATAACAGGTATAATTCCTAAAATTAAAACCGAAATATATAACAAAAACTTTTTTATCATAACACTCCTCTTTTCATTTCCATTATGAAATATTACAAGATTAATACATCAGACTTTCTTAAAAATTTTAGGTTA
>USJT01000154.1 GCA_900555175.1 uncultured bacterium | reverse complement strand
CAAAATTTATTAAATTTTCACAAAACATGTTTTTATTGGCAAAAGGCAAAGTGCCATATCAATATAAAACCTGCTAAATTATGTTAACATAAATATTTGATTTTGTAAATTTAAACTGTTTCTCTGTCAAAAAATTTTTTTATATGCAATAATATAGGTATGTTAGACACGATTATTATTAAGGGAGCTAAAGAACATAATTTAAAAGATGTTTCGCTCCAATTGCCGAAAAATGAATTAATAGTTTTTACAGGTGTATCTGGCTCGGGAAAATCCTCTCTTGCTTTTGATACTATTTTTGCTGAAGGTCAAAGGCGTTATATTGAGAGCCTTTCAACTTATGCAAGACAATTCTTGGGACAAATGGATAAGCCTAATGTTGATTATATTGACGGGCTTTCTCCTGCAATTTCTATTGACCAAAAGTCTACAAGTAATAACCCTCGTTCTACTGTTGGTACGGTTACTGAAATTTATGATTATTTAAGACTTTTGTATGCTCGTGTCGGAACTCCTTATTGCCCTGTTTGTGGTGAAAAAATTAAGCCACAAACTATCGATGAAATAGTTTCAAGTATTATGAAACTTGATGAAGGTACAAAAATTCAAATTCTTGCTCCTGTTGCTAGAGGGAAAAAAGGTGAATTTTCTTCAACTTTTGAAGAACTTAGACAAGAAGGTTTTGTTAGAGTTAAGGTTGATGGTGAGATTTATAATCTTGATGAAGATGAAATTGAACTTGCCAAGACTAAAAAGCATGATATTTCAGTTGTTGTAGATAGAATTGTAGTCAAAGAATCCGCACAATCAAGGATTGCTGATAGTGTTCAGATTGCTCTGAAAAAAGCTGATGGTATTGCAGTTGTTGATGTTATCGGAGATAAAGAAATTATATATAGTGAAAAATTAGCTTGTCCTAAGTGTAATTTGAGTTTTGAAGAATTAGCTCCGAGAATATTTTCATTTAATGCTCCTTATGGCGCTTGTGAAAGATGTTCAGGTTTAGGTGCAGATTTTGTGATTGATCCTGATTTAATTGTGCCTGACAGAAAAAAATCATTGAAAGACGGTGCAATTTATCCTTGGTCAAAAACTTCTACATCTTATTATGAAGATGTTTTGAAATCTGTTTGTCATCATTTTAATATTGATATGGATAAGCCGTTTGAAGAATTATCAGAAAAAGAACAAAAAATAATTCTTTATGGAAGTGATGATATTGTAAAATTTACGGTAATGCGTTTTGGAACTCATCGTTATGAAACAAAATATAGAAAATTTGACGGTGTAATTCCATTTTTGGAAAAACGTTATAACGACTCTAACGGTGAATACTGGCGTGAAGAAATTGAAAAATATATGACAACAACACCTTGCCCTGCCTGCCATGGTGCAAGGCTTAAGCCGTTCCCGCTTGCTGTAAAAATTAAGGATAAAAATATTTATGAATTTACGTTAATGTCTATTGATGATGAGTTGGAATTTGTTTCTGAACTTTATCTTGAGTTAACTGAATTTCAAATGCATATTGCAAAACAAATTTTAGATGAAATAAGGGCTCGTTTAAGATTTTTGAAAGATGTTGGGCTTAGCTATCTTGATTTGGCTCGCCGAGCAGGCACTTTATCAGGTGGAGAAGCTCAGCGTATAAGATTAGCAACTCAAATAGGAAGCGGACTTTCAGGCGTTTTGTATGTGTTAGATGAGCCGTCAATCGGTTTGCATCAAAGAGATAACGACAGGTTGATTAAAACACTTATAAAATTAAGAAATCTTGGAAATACTCTTATCGTTGTTGAACATGATGAAGATACAATCAGAAATGCCGACTATATCGTAGATATTGGACCAAAAGCAGGTGTAAACGGGGGAAAAGTTATAGCCTGCGGTTCCGTTCAAGATATAATTGATGCTAAAGAATCAATTACGGGTAAATATTTGAGCGGAGAAAAATATATTCCAATTCCTAAAAAGGTGCGAGAAGGCAACGGTAATTTCTTACATGTAAAAAATGCTCATATAAATAATTTGAAAAATATTGATGTGGATATTCCGCTTGGAAAGATTGTATGCTTAACAGGCGTATCAGGTTCCGGAAAATCATCATTAATGCAGGATTTGATATATGAATATGCTCTGCATAAACTTCGTGGTAACAAACCAAAACCGCAAGGTGTAGATGAAATTACAGGATTTGAAAATATTGATAAAATTATTGCGATAGACCAATCCCCTATTGGCAGAACTCCAAGGTCAAACCCTGCAACTTATACTGATTTATTTACGCATATCAGAGAATTGTTCTCAAAAACTAATGAGGCAAAACTTAGAGGGTATAAACCGGGCAGGTTTAGCTTTAACGTGAAAGGCGGAAGATGCGAAGCCTGCAAGGGTGACGGCGTTTTAAAAATTGAAATGAACTTCTTGTCTGATGTGTACGTAAAATGTGATGTATGCAAGGGAAAACGCTATAATCGTGAAACTTTGGAAGTTAAATATAAAGGGAAAACGATTTCTGATGTTTTAGATATGAGTGTTAAAGAGGCTTTGGAATTCTTTGACAGTATTCCGTCAATAAAGAACAAGTTACAAACATTAAATGATGTTGGTCTTGATTATATGAAGCTTGGCCAGAGTGCGACAACTCTTTCAGGAGGTGAAGCTCAAAGAATTAAGCTTGCTGCTGAATTAAACAAACGTTCAACAGGCAAAACTCTTTATTTGCTCGATGAACCCTCTGTCGGACTTCATTGGTATGATTTGGATAAGCTTATAAAAATCTTGCAACAATTGGCTGATCAGGGAAATACAATTTTGGTTATTGAACATAACCTTGATTTCATAAAAATAGCTGATTATATAATTGATTTAGGCCCTGAAGGCGGTGTTGGCGGCGGTCAGGTAATTGCTTGCGGTACACCTTTAGAGGTTTCAAAATGTAAAAATTCTTACACAGGCCAGTATTTGAAACCTATGTTGACAAATGCGAGAAAATAATTTATCTTTTTTATTATTAAGAAAGTTTGGTTTTTATGAAAAAGTTATGTTTAAGTATATTATGTATTCTTGGACTTTTATCCCAACCTGTGTTTGCAAAGGTAGTTGCTGTTCAAGCTTTAGATGATTTTTCAACAGAAAATCCGTCAAGAATGATGTCTGTAAAAATGTTGGAAGATATAACATTAGATGAAACTGTTTCTTTTAAAATGGGTGATATTGTTGAAGGAAAGGTTGTTGATGTCACCGATCCGAAAAGATTGAAACGCAATGCAACTTTTTCATTTGTTCCATTGAGTTATAAAAATGAAAATGGCGAAGTTATTGAAATTAAAGGGTATTATCCTGCTAAATATTCAACAAAACTGAATAAAGGTGAAATTGCCAAAACTGCTGCGTTAGGTGTCGGAAGTTTTTTCGTCAAAGGTTTGTCTATTGGATATAGCGCAGTTGAAGGTGCAATAAAAAATGAGAAAAATAACAGGTTTAAATCAAGCGTAACCGAAATTTATGAAGATTCCCCATTTTCTTATGTTGAAAAGGGCGGAGAAATAATTATCCAAAAAGATCAGCCGTTTTTCTTAAACTTTAAAGTAAATGATGAACCTGATGAAGATGATTTGCCAAATTATGAGTATAAAGAGTTGGATAATCAACATTCACAGGAAATTCCACAAGAAGTTCAAAATAATTATTCTGAAACTAATTATTCGGAACCTGCTAATTAACTTATATACCCATTATATAAGATGATTGACGGATTTAAGATATTATGATCCGACAAATGGAAAGTCTGTAAAAGCAAATCGCAAGAAGCTTGAGAGTGAATTTAAACAAGCAGGAAGCGTTTATTACGGATATGCCAATTAGATTTTGTCTTTAGAGTGCGAACTATGTCGAGACAAAAATTTTAGTTATGATAT
>USJT01000153.1 GCA_900555175.1 uncultured bacterium | reverse complement strand
CATACAATAATATAAAAAGGCTGTCTGAAGAAGAGCTTACAGCATTATGGGGAGAATACCTGAAAGACAAAACTAACAAAAGTATTCGCGATACCCTAATTGTTCAATACATATATTTAATCCGTTATGTAGTCGGCCGTGTAAAAGTAACCCTGCCTTCAACAATTTCCATTGAAGATATTGCAGGCTACGGCGTTGAAGGACTTATAAATGCTATCGAAAGATATTCCCCGCAAAAAAATACAAGATTTGAAACTTATGCTTTGATAAGAATAAGAGGTGCTATCTTAGACAGAATAAGAGGTGCTATCTTAGACAGAATAAGAGCACAAGACTTTTTACCAAGAAGCGTAAGAAAGAAAATAAAAGATATTAAAAATGCTCAAGAACACTTGAAACAAGAACTTGGCAGAATGCCGACAACAACAGAAGTCGCTTCATATCTTGATATGGATCCTGATAAAGTTTTACAACTTTTATCAGAAGATACAACAATGACATCTTTGTACGACAAAAAAGGTAATACAGATGACAGTGTTGAAATTATTGACACAATTCAAGATACAAATAAGCTTAATCCTCAAGAACAAGCTGAAGAACAAAACGTTAAGCAAGAACTTGAAAAAGCTTTAAAAAGACTGCCTGAGCGTGAACGTATTATAATGGTTTTGTACTATCAAGAAAACATGACGTTAAAAGAAATTGGTGCGACTATCAACATGTCAGAATCCAGAGTTTGCCAACTTCATGCACAAGCCATTATGAAATTGAAAAATATCTTGAGCGAAAACAGAACTACAAGACTTCGTCAAAGCATCATCTCTTAACATCATATTGAAGAATTACAAAATCAATTCTGCTATCCAATCCGTTTTTTTTACTAGAAACATTATCCCGAAAAGGCATTGATTGACCATACCCAAGAGAAAATAATTGCGATGCGGGTATTTTTTCGTAAGTTATAAGGTAATCCACGATATTTGAAGCCCTTAATAAAGATAACTCCCAATTATCTTCACCATTCAAAAATTCATCAGTATGATCTTCCACAACGCAATAATTTGAAAGTTTTACTAAAAGTTCGGCAATAATATCTAACAAGCATAAAGAACTTTCCTTAATTTTTGTTTCACCTTCATTAAAAAAATATTTTTCATTTATACTAACAATTAACCCTCTCGGGACTTTAGTGTACATTATACCTGATTTTATCGGTAAAGACGCTTTGAATAATGTTTCTAATCTATCAGTATTCGGCTGATATGAAACAGATATGTCAGCAACAGGCTCTGAAAAGCCTGTACAAAATATTAAAACTATTACCAATAATATAATGTAAAAAAGTTTCAAAGCATGCCTCTTGAATATTATTCTCTATATTCAAGAGCATATCTATTGCCTGACAAGGTTACGGCTTCAATACAGAAAGTAAATAAATATCGTTGAAATATTTATTTGCACAATCAATAATATCTTTTACAGTAACCTTCTTAATTTTTTCAACAGCTCTTTCATGGAAATCGAAGCCAAATCCCATAATTCCGTAATGAGCTAACCAATTAGCCTGTTGAGAATTTGTTTCTCCGATAAATGCCCATTTCCCAAACAAATTATTTTTAGCATTTTCAAGTTCTTCTTCACTAACTTGAACAGTTTTTATTTTTTCAATTTCTTCTTCAAAACCTTTTAGTGAAGTTTCAATATTTTTAGGTTCTGTTGCTATATAAATTGAGAAATTAGCAGAAAGTCTTGCAACATCATAAGCACTTCTTACAACGTATGCCAAACCTTTTTTATCTCTAAGTTCCAAAAATAATCTTGAAGATAATCCGCTTGCACCAAGAATTATATTTAGCAAAGAAATAGGTGCAAAATCATCACTATCAGCAGTTGAGACAATCCAACCTTTTAAGATATGTGCTTGGTTTAAATCTTCTTGAATAACCTCAACTTCTTTAGCTTTAGTAAGTTCAGGCTTTCTAAGTTCAGGCAATTTTTCAATAGAAGGTGTAATATCACCAAAATATTTTTCAGTTAATGAATTAACTTTATCAAAATCCAAATCACCAACAAAAACAGCTACTTTCTTACTGTTATCAACAATAGCCTTATAAGCATTTATAACATCTTCTTTTTTTACATTTTTCAAATTTTCAAGAATTACAGTATTTGTATAACCGTAATTATGCCCTTCATACAAGTTTTTATAATAACTGTCAATAACCTTTACACGAGGAGAATCCAATTCTGCAACAATTTCGCCTTCAAGCTTTTTACGTTCTTTTTCAAATTCTTCAAAAGTAGTATTTTTAACTATATCTGAAATAATTTCCATTGCACGCTCAAAATCTTCATTAAGGCAAACAAACTTAAATTTAATATAATCCAGCTTCAATTCAGCCGTAAATTCTATTGCATATTTATCCAATTCTTCAGACAATGATTGTGCTGAACGAGTTTTTGTCCCTTGCATAAAAAGTCTTACCATTAAAGAATAAACACCCGGTTCAGGCAAAGGATTATTCAAAGAAAAATTCAAATAAAACGCCGTACGTGGGGTATTTTTATTTCTTTTATATGCAAATTCTATATTATTGCTTAGTTTTTCAAATTTAGTATCCATTTAAGCTCTCCTCTTTCACTGATTTTACCATAATTTATAACAAAACACAAATCAGATTTTTTTGATATAATTAAATACAAAGAGGTTTGAAATGAAAAAGGGATTATTTATTACATTTGAGGGAGCAGACGGCTGCGGAAAAACAACGCAGATGAAATTATTAGCCGAATATTTAAAACAACAAGGGAAAGATGTTGTCCTAACTCGTGAACCTGGTGGAAAAGGGTTAGGCGAAAAAGTAAGAGAAATCCTTTTAAATTATGAAGGTCCCGTATCTGACAGATGCGAATCTTTTTTATTTTTGGCAGACAGAGCACAAAATATTGATATTATAGTTAACCCTGCAGTTGAAGATGGCAAAATTGTACTTTGCGACAGACATATTGATTCAACAGTAGCATATCAAGGGTATGGCAGAGGCCTTGATATTGAAAGGATTAACAAGCTAAACGATATTGCAACAAACGGCAAAAAACCTGATTTAACATTTGTTTTTGATATTGATGTTGAAACTTCAATGAAACGTGTCGGGAAAGAAAAAGACAGAATGGAAAGTGCAGGCATAGATTTTCACAATCGCGTTCGCAAAGGTTATCTTGAGCTTGCAAAACAAGAACCTCAAAGGATTAAGGTTCTTGATGCAACTAAATCTATTGAAGAAATCCATAATAACGTAATAGAAATTATTAATGAAAAATTGAAAAATCTCTAATATGTCATTTCCCAATTATCATTTAAGATTTTACCAAAACAACCTCTACGATGATTCCCACTTCCTTGACAATAAGTATTAAACATTCTTTCTCTATAATCTGGCTCTAATGGTACATCAACGATAGTATTACCTCCACTACTTTGTTCTTCCCAATTTATTTCATCAATCACTCCATTCTTATATAAATACATAATAAACAAATCTCTTCCTAAAATATTAGGACCACTTTGTCCATTTATATCCACCACAACATCCATTACAAGAGCACCTAAACTTGAACCTCTTGGGACAATACCAATTGAAGCACCACTGGCTAAAGTATAAAACTCATTTCCTTCAACTTTTGTACTTATGCCAGAAAGCTTTCTATAAGAATCTGCAAAACAAGGGCTTGGCTCTTCCCCACAACTTTGCACAATTTTAAAATAATTTGAGATAAAACTTTTTGCTTTATTAATATCTCCATTAAGCCCTGCTTCTCGTAAATCAATAGCATTGTTATCTGTTTGATACTGAATAGCAGCTTGTTGGAGTTCATTATAAACCTTATGTAACTGGGTTACATAACTTTTTTTTTGATAATTTTGCATAAGAGTAGGTACTGTCATTGCAGACACCAC
>USJT01000152.1 GCA_900555175.1 uncultured bacterium | reverse complement strand
CCTTTGTGTTCCTTCCTGGTGGGACAAGAAAGTATATATAAAAATTTCTTTAGCTAAAACTAATAGGATAATAATATTTGTTATATATCTTTAACTTATTTGTTTTTGTTTTATAATTGTTAATATTAAAAAAGGATTAGGATTATATGAAAATTGCAATATATCCGGGTAGTTTTGACCCGATTACAAAAGGACATTTAGATATTTTAAAAACTGCAGCTGAAATCTTTGATAAAGTTATTATTGCAGTTGCAAAAAATCCTGCTAAAACAGGCTTTTTGCCTGTTGATGTCAGAGTAAAACTTATTAAAGAAAGCGTTAAAGATTTGGAAAATGTTGAAGTAGATTCTTTTGAAGGCTTAACAATTAATTACGCTAGAGAACGTAATGCAACAGTTCTGATTAGAGGTTTGCGAGCTGTATCTGATTTTGAATATGAAATGCAGCTATCTCAAGCAAATAGCGCTTTAGCAAGTGAAGTAAAGACTGTTTTTCTTACAACAAAACCAAAATACAACTTTATTTCATCAAGCACAATTAAGGAAATATACCTTAATCATGGGGATATTTCAAAGTTTGTTTCGGAACCTGTCAATGAATATTTAAAAAATTCTCACAAATGTTAAAATATATAGATTTTTCCGTAACAAATTATTTGACAATTAATATACGCTTATGTAGAATGTAATTAGAGTAAGAAAGGTATATGTGTGACAGCAATGCAACAGAACAATGGTGTATATGATTTATTAAAAATGTTAGAAATCTCTTTGGAGGAAGGTTTTCCAATTATTCCGAGAAAATTTACGGTTGTAAAAACAAAAGAAATAGAAGCCTTGATTGATAGAATTTATGCTTCTTTACCGGTAGAAGTTCAAGAAGCACGTGCTTTTTTGCGCCGTAGAGAAGAATTACAAATAGAAGCTCAACAAAAAGCTGAAAAAATTATTCAAGATGCTCAAGCTGAAGCTGATAGAAAATTGTCAGAAGCTGATTTTATAAAAGCTCTTGAAAGAGAAGGCGTTAGAATAAGAACTCAAGTTCAACAAGAATGCGAAGAAATTAAACGCAAAGCAATGGAAGAAGCTGATAATATCAGAGCTCAAGCTGTTGAAGAAGCTATGAAAACAAAAGAAGGCGCTGAATTATACGCTGAACAAGTTTTGACAAACTTGGAGAAAAACTTGACTCAACAACAACAAATTGTAAAAAATGGTCAAGTATATATGGAAAAACTTCGCTCTGATTCTTATGGAAGCTATGATATTCCATCATCTTACAGTTCAGACAGAACTCAAGCTTCATCATCTTCTGATTCAGATTTCGTAATCAAATAAGAAGATATAAAATATTAAAAAAAATCAGTCGGCTATCCTGTCGGCTGATTTTTTGTATAAATGCTTATAGTTTTTTAACAAATTGTTTGCAATTTATTTTGTTTGGTTTATTATGATATCATAAGCCGATTTAATTAGAATGTGAGTTAATCACATTCTTTTTTAAAGCGGAGGCTAAAAAGCCAAAAAACTTAGTAATAACGAATTTAATATAATAACTGAAAAGGAAATAAAACAATGGGTATCAAAGGAAAAAATGACAGAATGGTAGTTCTTGCATGTGAAGATTGCAAAGAAAGAAACTACACAACTACTAAAAATAAAAAGAATGTAAAAGAAAGATTAGAATTGAGCAAATATTGCCCAACTTGTAAAAAACATACTACACACAAAGAAACAAAATAGTTATGAACTGTAATCGGAGGTCAGGAAGCTAAGTTCCTTATAATTCTTGCCTTCTTGCCTTCCGTAAGCCGTTCTTTTTGAATA
Organism: uncultured bacterium; assembly: GCA_900555175.1. Lineage (GTDB taxonomy): Bacteria > Cyanobacteriota > Vampirovibrionia > Gastranaerophilales > Gastranaerophilaceae > Stercorousia. The sequence goes on along the minus strand of USJT01000152.1, from coordinate 2,153 downwards.
GGCGTCCTTAGTTCAGTTGGTAGAACGTCGGTCTCCAAAACCGGATGTCGAGGGTTCGAGTCCTTCAGGGCGCGATTTTAATTAAAAAGTAAGGAAACAAATATGATAGGCGCAGAAAATCAAATGCCGGCATGGCTAGAAAAATCTACAAACTCAGTAAAAACTTACTTCCGCGGTGTAAGAACCGAATGGGGTAAAATAAGCTGGCCTGAAAGACGTCAGGTTATTGCTGAAACTGTTTTTGTAATAGCTATTGTTTTTGTTTTTACTGTTGCAGTTTATTTAATGGACATAATTTTTAAAGGTTTGCTTGGATTAATAAAATAGTTTGGGCATACAAAAATATAAAGGTGGCTTATGACTGAGAATGAAAAATCTATGAAAGAACAGCTGGATGAAGATAAAGCAAATGAAGCTTTAGAAGCAAAAGCTGAAGAACAAGCTAAAGAAGAAGCAAAAGAAGCTAAGAAAAATCAAAAACGCTGGTATATAGTTCATACTTATTCAGGTTATGAAAATAAAGTAAAAGTAAACCTTGAAAAACGTATTGAATATATGAATATGGGTGATAAAATCTTTAGAATTGAAGTTCCTCAAAAAACTGTTACTCAAATGAAAGGCGGTAAAAAACAGGAACGTGAAGAAAAGATTTTCCCAGGCTATGTTCTTGTTGAAATGATAATGGATGAAGATAGCTGGTATGTTGTAAGACACACATCAGGTGTTACAAAATTTGTAGGCTCAGCTAAAAAACCTATCCCTGCACGTGATAGCGAAATTAAAAAGATTATTAACCGCTCATCTTCAACTACTCAAAAAATTGAACTTGACGTTAAAGCAGGTGATAAAGTCAGAATTGTTTCAGGACCGTTTGCAGACTTTATCGCTGATATTATCGAAGTTTACCCTGATAAATCAAAACTTCGTGCAAATGTTTCAATCTTCGGACGTGAAACTCCTGTTGAATTGGAATATAAACAAATTAACAAGCTGTAATCAGAACTTGTAAACTTTAAAATAAGTAAATAAATTAACAAATATAATTAGTACAAAAAATGTGGAAGGACCCTCCGGAAACAGTCATTTCGGAGACCGTTAGTACCACAAAAGGAGAAAAAAATGGCTAAAAAAGTAGTAGGAAAAATCAAGCTTCAAATCGAAGCAGGTAAAGCAAATCCATCACCACCGGTTGGTCCTGCATTAGGTCAACATGGTGTTAACATCATGGATTTCTGTAAGCAATTCAATGCTAAAACAGAATCTCAAGCTGGATATATTATTCCGGTTGTAATTGATGTTTACGAAGATAGAAGTTTTTCATTCATCGTAAAATCACCACCGGCACCTGTTCTTATTAAGAAAGCATTAAACCTTCCAAAAGGTTCAGCAGTTCCTAATAAAGACAAAGTTGGCGAAATTACTCATGCACAACTTGAAGAAATCGCTAAAATTAAAATGAATGACTTAAATGCAACAACTATGGAAGCTGCTGTGAACATGATTAAAGGTTCTTGCAGAGCTATGGGTGTTACAGTTAAAGATTAATGTTACAAAAATTACTTTAAGTATGGAAGGACGTCAGTCCGCTAGTACCACGAAAGGAAAGAGCCTTCATCGTAATACTTAAAAAGTAAAAATGAATTTACAAAGAAGGATTAAAAGAAATGTCAAAATTAACTAAAAAACAAAAGAAAATGCAGGAAATGTTGGAAGGCTTTGTGCAACCGGCTACTGCTGTAGATACAATTAAAAAGTTAAAAGAAATTTCTAAAGAAGTTTCTAAATTTAATGAAACAGTTGAATGCCACATGAGATTAGGTATTGATGTCCGTCAAGCAGACCAACAAATCAGATCAACAGTTGTATTACCTGCAGGTTTAGGTAAAACTGTTACTGTTTGTGTAATCGCAAAAGGCCCTAAAGCTACTGAAGCTAAAGAAGCCGGTGCTGATTATGCTGGTGCTGAAGAAATTATTGATAAGATTTCAGGTGGTTGGTTTGACTTCGATACATTAATTGCAACTCCTGATTGTATGGGTATGTTAGGTAAATTAGGTCGTGTTTTAGGACCTAAAGGCTTGATGCCAAACCCAAAAACAGGAACAGTTACAATGGATGTAACAAAAGCTGGTAAAGATGCTAAAGCTGGGAAA
>USJT01000151.1 GCA_900555175.1 uncultured bacterium | reverse complement strand
TATCCCATCGTAAAATTCCTTTGTCAAAAGGTACTTGTTCTATATAATTATCACCGATTGAATCCAAAATTGTATTGCGCCATTCCCTAACTTGTTTATCTGCAATATTTTGCGCACTGTCTAATTCATTTCCAGTTGCAATTTCAAACACTTCTTTTTGAACTGCAATTGTTGGTGTTAAATTACACAAATTTCTTACATAATAATATCTGTAATCTTTATTATTAGGTTCTAAATCATAGGCTTTTTTTAAATATGTATAAGCTTTTGCGTAATTTTGATTATTGTATAATTTTAAACCTTTTTTATAATAAAATGAGGGCAAAATATTAAATATAAGTACAAAAATTATTGATAATAAAAAAATTAAAAAAGTTATAGGTTTGTTTTTATGATGTGTAGACTTAATCATTATCTTTTATTCCCTTATCAATTTCCAGAATTTTTGCAAGAGAACGTGTGTCCCCTTTAAGTTTAAAATATTCTGCAAATTTTGGAGTTGTTTTTAAGTTAAAACTTCTTCCGTTTTTATCACGAGTTTTTGATACTAATCCCTTTTCAACCAATTCTTGAACATGTTCATAGGCTGTTGAACCTCGTAATTCTTTTAAATCTGTTTGTCTAATTGGTTCTTTTAGGGCAATAACAGATAATGTCCTTAATACAGCGGGTTTCAAATCAACAGGACATAATAATTCTACCAAATCCATATAGTCTTCTTTAACTTGAAGAATATAGCCGTTTTCATCATCAATTTCCAGTGCACCTTCTCGTGTTGAATAGTCCATAATCAACTCAAGAATTGCTTCTTCTATTGTTTCTGTTTCTTCTCCAAGTATTGTAGCAATTTCATCCAGTGAAACCGCTCTTGCTGTTATAAACAAAACAGCTTCAATTCTGGATTTCAACTGTTCTATTTTCATGTTCCCCGCCTTTTACAACATACAAATCGGAATAAAATTCGTCTTGCTGTAATTCATAGTCTGTTTCTGCTGTTAAAAATAATAATGCTATATAGGCACTTATTTTATCCATTCCAAGTAATGTAAGTTCATTTAATTCTATTTTGTCATTTTTCTCAAATATTTGTGTCAAATTTTCTTTTAATGTTTGAACACAAGATTCAATATATTCTTCGTGCGCAAGATTTACAATATCGTCAGGTGTTAATTTTGAATATGATTGTACACGTCTTTTTGCTCTTTCATGTGCACTTTTTAAAGATTGTTTTTGTTCTAATTTTTCATAAAACTGTAATTGTCTGATTAAATCTTTCAATGTAACAACACGATTGTGATTTAATCTTACGCTTGTACGTCTTTGTAAAACTTCATCAATAGATATGACGTTATTTGTCGGAACATAATCATCTTCCCCGTAATCAACAATAAAACCGTCATCATCATATTGAAGATCATCTTGTTCTTGTGTATCAAATTGAGTTATATCCACACCTTCAAGAACATTTGATTTTAATTTTAAAAGTACAGCTGCAAAAAGAAAAGTTCTTCCGGTAACTCGAAGATTTTGTGATTTCATTTGAACCATGTGAGCAAGATATTTATCGGTAACATCAACAATATCGATATTCCAAGGATCAATTTTTCCTGCTTTTGCCATATCGACTAAAATTCCAATACCTTCACTTTTAGGCTTGCCATCTTTTGATAAGCCTAAATCAGGTAAATCTAAATTATAATTTAATGCTGCCTCTGTACTCATATCCTAATTATTCGTCCCTTAGTTTAATTCCGGTAACTTTTGTGATACCTTTTTCTTTTTGCGTTACACCTAATGTCCTATTAGCTGATTCTATCATAGGACGTCTGTGACTAACTACTATAAATTGCGTATCTTTTGATTGGTTCTGCACCATTTGGGCGATACGTTCAACATTCATTGTGTCTAAACTTGCATCAACTTCATCAAATGCGTAGAACGGTGATGGCATATAGCGTTGAATTGCAAATACAAATGCCAATGCTGTTAAGGATTTTTCGCCGCCTGACATACTTTCTAAACGTTGAAGTTTTTTATCTCTCGGTTGAGCTTCAATTGTTAAGCCTCCTGATAATGGATCTTCAGGACATTCAAGTTTTAATTCTCCTTCACCTTCTGAAAGTTGGTGGAACACTTCTTTAAAGTTTTCATTTATGTGGTTATAAGTTTTCATAAATGTTTCTTTTTTCAACTGTTCATAACCGTGCATTCTGTCTAAAATTTCTTTACGTTCCTTGGAAAGTGTTTCAATGTGCTGTTTTAATTCGCTTTGACGGGTAAGAACTTCATCATAAGCTGTTAAAGCTTTCATATTAACATCTCCAAGCTCTTGCATACGTTTTTCAAGACGTTGAATTTTTGAGGTTATTTCTTCTATCGAAATTGATACGGGTTCAAGTTTTGAAATATCTTCTCCTGCATCTTCCAATTCTTTTCTTGCTGTTTCCAGTTGAGGTTCCAATTCACGTCTGCGAGCTTTGAATGATTCTATCGCTTCGATAATTTTTTCAATTGCATGATTTTGAGTTAACCTTTTTTCTTTTAACTCATCTAATGAAGCTTGAATTGAGTCACGTTCTTTTAAAAGTTCGCCGAGTTTACTTTCAATTTCTTCAATTTTTTCATGAAGAGTTTCCATTTTTTCATTCAAACCATCAATATCTGCTTTATATTGTTTTTTGTCTTCTTCAAGCTTTGTATTGTTATGTTCGTGGTTTGTAATTTCTTCTTCTTTTGTTTCGATTAGATTTTTATGGAATGCTATTTGTCTATTTAAGTCATTTTTGTCGCTTTCGGCTGACATAAGTCTGTTGTTAAGTCTTTTTATTTCAGCTTCAACACCTTCTGTTTTTTCTTTTAAATCTTTCAAATCTTTGTCATTAATCAGTTTTTCAACTTCATCTATTTGTTCTTGGCAAATTGCCATATCATCATATATTTTGACATTTTTTTCTTCAAGCTTGTCTAATGTCTTGTTTAGTTCTTCTATTTTTGGGGTAGTTTGAGCTATGAAATCAGCTTTTTCTTTTAAGATATTTTCGCTGTTTTCATAATTGCGATTCATATTTTCAAGTTCGCCTTTGGTTTTAGTATATTCAGTCATAGAATCTGAATATTTGCTTCTAACATCTTCAAGTTTATTTTCTAATGATGACCTTTTATTTTCTAAAGAAGCTGATTTTTGTTCCATTTCTTTAAGACGTTCTTTAAATTTATTAAGTTCGTCATCATCATTTTGGCTAAAGCTTAAACCTGTACGTAATCTTGTACCGCCTGTCATTGAGCCTGATTTTTCAAGCAATTCTCCTTGGAGAGTTACCATTCTGTATTTGCCAATAAGTCTTTTAGCACATTCAATGTCTTCAACAACAATTGTGTCGCCTACCGCATAGAAAAATGCGTCAATATATTCATCATCAAAATCTACAAGATTAATTGCAAAATCAATTACCCCTTTATCTTTTGGTAATTGTAAACGTGTTGGGGCTTTTTTAATTTTGTTTAATGGAATAAATGTAGCTCTGCCGGCATTTGAAGATTTTAAAAGTTCAATTGCAACTGATGCAACATGTTCATCATCAACTACAATATGAGCCATTCTTCCGCCAAATGCGACTTCCATTGCGATTGAATATTCTTTATCAACAGAACCTAGTTTGGCTAAAGGTGCATGAACTCCTCGCAATTTAGCGTTCATAACCGTATCAATGGCGCGTCCGAAATTCGCTTCTTCTGCCATTAATTTTTTAGCTTCCATTGCAGAAATCTTTTTGTATGCCATTTGAATGTTGTAATTCAAATCATTTATTTCATTTTTAGTTGTATCTAAATCATGGAGTGTGCTTTGTTGAATAAGTTTAAAATCGCTCATTTCTTTTTGCAGTTGTTCTACAAGAGTTTTTTTCAAATCTTGATCTGATGCAAAAGTTGTTTTCATCTCATTGAGTTCTGCAAGTTTGTTTTTCGCATCTTCCAAGTCCCTTTGAAGATTTTTTAATTCACTTTCAAGCGGTAATTTTTTTTGAATTAACTTTGTTTCTTCATCTTT
>USJT01000150.1 GCA_900555175.1 uncultured bacterium | reverse complement strand
AAGACGCAATTTTGCATTTGTTATGGTTTGAGAACGTAATTCATTATCACTTAATCTTGAAGTGATACTTAATAATCTCGCTTGTCCTGCTGACATTCCCATAATTAATACATTATTCCTTTCTGAATAGATATACGACAAATTAGACAAGTTTCTTTAATAGATTTGTATCATTTGTTAAGAAATATTTACACAAAAAAAAAGAACCGCTTTATAAAAAACGATTCTTTTCTCAATTCATAACTTGTAAACGACTAAATTGCAACAGTCAAAGTTTCTAATTTCAACTCAATTGGTTTTTCTTGTAATACTTCAACCTGCAAATCCTTAGCATCTATAGTTTTACCAACCGGCTTATGAGCAGTTGCTTTAGGTGCAACAGGTTTTACAGTAACAGATTTTGGTTTCTGAGCTGTATAAACACCTTTTTTAGCTTTCACAACAGCCGGATCAGGATTTGATTTTTGTCTGTTTACATCTGTCATAATTTTGCTTACAAAGCGTCTTGTTTCTCCATAAGGAGGAACTGCATTGTATTTTTTTACATTTCCAGGACCTGCATTGTAAGCAGCAAGAGCTAATTCAACAGAGCCAAACATATTATACATTTTCTTATAATATGAAATGCCTGCTTTGATATTCTCATTAAGAGAATATGGATTGTACCCCATTCTTTTTGCAGTAGAAGGCATTAATTGAAATACACCTACTGCACCGTGTGAACTTCTTGCCTCATGGCGAAAACCTGATTCAGTACGCGCAATACTTAGCGCAATTGCAGGATCCACCCCCATTTCAATAGCGTGTTTTACTATTGTGGCTTTTACAGAGTTAACGTCAGCTGCCTGACCTTGTGCATTGTTAAAAAATACACATAACAGTGTAAAAGTTAACAGTAACAATTTTTTCAAAATGTAATCCTCTATGTTGTAAATTGAAATCCTTAAAAATTCCCTAACGATTCGTTTCTTCAACAAAATCAAAAACTTTTAAGAATGATTATATACCTAATATATTACAAAAAAATAAAATTTCAACCCCCATGGGCAAAAGCGCCCTGTCAAAAACCTTCGCAACGCTTGATATAACAGGTTTTAAGTGTATGTAAAACAATTGTTAAGATAGCCTATTTTTTTAAAAAATTTATATATTTTTGCGTTTAATTTTATTTTTTATGATATCATTTTTATTATAATCAGATTAAATGAGAGGGAAATTATTATGGAAAACAAAAAACTTGCAGATATCGGGGTATTTGGCGGATCAGGATTTTACAAATTCCTTGACAATATTGAAGAAGTAAAAGTTGAAACTCCTTATGGAATGCCTAGTGACAGTTTATTTATCGGAACTGTCGGAGAACATAAAGTTGCTTTTATGCCAAGACATGGAAGAAGCCATACTATTTTGCCTCATTTAATTAATTACAGAGCTAATGTATGGGCTATGAAGCACGTTGGTTGTGAAAGAGTTATTTCTCCTTGCGCAGCAGGAAGCTTACAAAAACACGTTAAACCGGGTGATTTTGTAATTTGTGATCAATTCGTAGATTGGACTGACGGTAGAAAATCAACTTTCTTTGAAGGACCTATCGTTACACACCCGTCTGCTGCTGAAACTTACTGCCCTGAATTAAGAGAATTGGCTATAAAGACAGGTAAAGAACTGGATATTACAATTCACGAACAAGGTACTGTTGTTGTAATTAACGGACCGAGATTTTCTACAAAAGCTGAATCTAAATTCTTTACTAATCAAGGTTGGGAAGTTATTAATATGACAGCATTCCCTGAAGCTTACCTTGTTAAAGAAATGGATATGTGTCCTTTAAATATTTCTTTAATCACTGATTATGATGCAGGTTTGGTTGGAGATGTTCCTCCTGTTTCTCACCACGAAGTTATTGAAGTATTTAATTCAAATGTTGCAAACTTGAAAAATCTACTCTTCAAGATGATTGAAAGAATTCCTGCACAAAGAAATAATTGTAATTGTGCTAATACTAAAAAAAGTTCACAATTATAAGAAATAATAAAAACAGGTGAGATATGATAAATAATTTGATATTTGTAACAAACAGCTTTTTTCAAATATATTTTTGGCTAATTCTTGTAAGATGCCTTTTAAGCTTTGTACCAAGCATTGACTGGTATAAACAACCGTTTGAAGCATTAAAAGATTGCACTGATTTATATTTAAATCTGTTTAGAAGAATTGTACCGCCAATCGGTGGATTGGATTTTTCTCCGATTATTGCTGTTATCGCATTACAGATATTAAATTATTTAATCATTTATGTGCTTTTCTTGTTTAAATAATCTTAAAGCTTCTTGAATTTTAGCTCTGTGTGGAGTTTTTGGATTATTTAATTGTGATTGCAAATGATCTAAAAAGAGATTCAAATCTTTTTCTGAATTTCTGTGCATCAATTTTTTAAAATATTTCATTACAACTTTATCTTTTATAAAACCCGGATATTTTAAGCAGCCACCTATATCATAAATTTTTTCGTGAATAGGTTCATTTACTGTGTCGGTATAAAATATTTTAAACAAGTTATCGATATCGAGCGGAGCAGTTGTCTTTGTATTTCTGATATCAGCCAATTCAGTAATTGAATAACCTGATTCCAAATCAGATACATAATGTTTTGTAAACTGAGTTTTATCAAGTTTATGACCTGCAATATTTTTCAAATAAGTCCAGAAATTAGCTTCTGCATAGGCTCCTTGAGAATTTGACAAAACTTTTACAGGGCATCTTTGATTATGAAATACTTTGAAAGCTTTGTCATGCATAATTCTCTGTAATGTATGTTTGTCATACATTACAAGCTTGTAAACATTTCCCCAACAGCCCCTGCTTATATAAGATAAGTCAACTTTTACATTATCAGGAACAATACCTTTCAATAGTTTGTTAAAAAATTTAGTAAAATCTTTTTCCAAAAGTTTTAAACTTTCAGGATCTAAGTCATTAAAATCATAAGATATAATATTGTCTGCTTTACATTTTTTATAACAAGCTCTCAAATAAGTTGTCATATTTGACATTGCTTTATAAAAAAGTTTTATATTATGCGCTCTGTCTTTCTTATCCCAAAGATTTATAATTTCATTCGGAAGATTTCCAACGACCTTATTTTTTGTATAAGGAACAAATGAATCATAAGTTTTATACCCGAAATCAGCCTTAAAAAACCTTTTTAGGCGTGACGGATAACATTTTTCATAATTTACTTTTGGAATTCTAGCTAACATACATTTCATAATGAATATGAAACTTCAAAATTGACAAAATAAATGATGCTTGTAAAAAAAGTTTACTTAAGATATAATGCGGGGTATGAAGATGGTGATTTATGGCGCTACGGAAATTGGTTGTCTTTTGGCAACAGAATTTTTCGAAGACCACGATATAACAATAATTGACAAAGAAGAAAACAGGTCAGATGAATTTGACAAGCTTGATATTAGCTTTGTTCAAGGGAATGCTTCAAGCATTGATGTTTTAAACAGCGCAGATATTAAAAATGCGGATATGTTTATTGCCTGTACAGGAATTGATGAAGCCAATATCGTTGCCTGCTTGTCAGCTAAAAAATTCGGAGGCGTCAGAACTATCTGTTTTGTAAGCAGAGAAGAATACAAAAAAACATTAAACTTTGAAAAAAATAATGCCAATTTTTGTGATTTCTTCATAGACTACATAATATGGCCTGAAGAACTTTTAACCCAAGATATTTTCCGCATAGTAACAGTTGCCCATGCTCTTGATGTAGAAAATTTTGCAGACGGAAGAGCAAGACTTTTGGAATACAAAGTAAAACCTCATCATCCGATTGTAGGCAAAAAGGTTAAAGATTGCGGATTTACTAAAAACACCTTAATCGTAGGTTTAACAAGAAATTCTGAACTGTTTATTCCAAACGGAGAAACGGAAATAAAAGAGGACGACAAACTAATATTTATGGGAACTCCTCATTCTCTTGATATTTTGGCAGGAACATTTTTCCACGAAAAAGAAATTGTAAAATCAGCAGCCATAATTGGCGGG
>USJT01000149.1 GCA_900555175.1 uncultured bacterium | reverse complement strand
AAATCCGCAACCTATCATTATAGCTTTTCTGAAATTTAAACAATTCAAACATTTGTTATCCATATTTACCTCTTTTTTACAATTCTAATTTTTATTAAAATTTATACATTCAAAAATTTTTTTCAACCCTCTATATTGTTAAATTTTTATATGATAAAATTTGAGATAAATATTATTTAAACAGAATAAATTTAATATTAAACAGAACGATTATTGTAGTTCGATAATTATGTAAAAAGGGATTTGATAAAATGACAATAACACCAAATGTAAAGCAACAGGAATGTATTGATAATATTGACGGCAAATATCTTGTACTTGCAGGTCCGGGTACTGGTAAAACTTTTACAATGATTCAAAGAATTAAGAATATGATTGAGAAAGGTATTAATCCTGAAAAGATTTTGTGCCTAACTTTTTCTGATGCTGCTACAAATGAGGTGAAAACAAGGCTTGAAAAAGAATTAAACAGACTTGATGTCGGGGTAAATATTTATACTTATCACGGTTTTTGTAATGAAATTATTTTAGAAAATGCAATAGAATTTGAGTTGTCTGAAAATATTAAAGTAATACCGGATGCAGTTTCAATCTCGCTTTTAAGAGAATGTATTGATGAAATTGATTCAAAAGTTTATCGTACAAAAAGAAATGATCCTTATTATTTTATTAAAGAAATTAGTAATAATATAAAAGAAATTAAAGCAAACAGATTAACCAAAGAAAAGTTCTTACACAATATAGAAACAAATCCTGATTGGGAACCAAAACTTCTTCAATCGAAAAAGCGACTTTTAGAATTAAATGAAAATAATAAAAAAGTTCCTAAAAAGCTATTAAATGATATTGATGCGATTGAAAAGAAAATAATTAAGATTAAAGAAATTTGGAAATTTTATGAGCTATACAAGTCAAAAATGGAAGAACAAAGATATTTTGATTATAGCGATATGATAAATCTTGTTTTGGAAAAATTTGAAACAGATTCCGCTTTCTTATCCAAAATAGCAAATAGATATGAATATATTTTAGTTGATGAGTATCAGGATACAAACAAAAATCAAAATGAGCTAGTCTTTCATTTAACAAAATCTCTTGAAAGTGAAAATGTATTTGTTGTAGGGGATGATGATCAAATTGTATATACATTTCAAGGTGCAAGGATTGATACAATAGAAAGATTTTTGAAAGAATTTCCGGATACTAAAGTTATTTGTTTAACTGAAAATATGCGCTCTACTCAAAATATTCTAGATGCCGCAAGGAAAGTTGTAGAACAAGATGACAAAAGATTGGAAATTAATCCTGAATTTGCGCAATATAATATTGATAAACATCTTGTTGCAAAAAATACAAAACTCCCATTCAAAGATAGAAAAGTAAGGTTTTATCATTATGCTGATATTCTTCAAGAATATCAAGAAATTGTTGATGAAATCGAAAATCTTATCAAATCAGAAGATTGTCCGAAAGATGATAACGGAAATAAAAAGTTATCAGAAATTGCAATACTTACACGAGATAATAATTCTCTTGCGACATTTGCAGAAATGCTAAAAGAAAGAAATATTCCATCAGAATTGAAAGAAGGTAAGAGTATATTTCAAATAATATCTTCAAATATTTTGTATTATTATATGCAATTGCTTATAAATCCTGAATTGCATTCTGATAAATTTTTCAGATTAGCTTTATCTCAACCTTTTAATATTCATCCAAAAGATTTTGAAACTATTTATAATAAAAAATCTCATTGCAAATCTTTTATAGAAATGATAAATTCTGTTGATAAAAATGATTTTGTTGAGCCTGAAAAAGTAGAAAATTTTATAAACACATTTAATCATTTATTGGCATATAAAACTAATGAAACATTAAAAAATGTAGTTTTAGAAATAGGCTGTAAAACAGGAATATTTGACTATTATATTAATTCAGAAGTTAATAGAATTGAAAATATTTCAGGATTAAAAAAACTTGTAGATGAGGCTGTAATTTTTTCAAATACTCAAAAGAAAATAAGTTTAGAAGAGTTTGTTGAATATATAACAATGTGCTTTACAGATGAAATTCCGATAAAAATAGACAAATCTCCTGTTGCAATGAATGCTGTTCAATTATCAACTTACCATTCCGCAAAGGGACGAGAATTTGAATATGTTTATATGCCAACGCTTAAAAACCGTGATTGGGAAAGCAGTTCAAAATCATTAAGACCTGCTATCCCATTAGATGCATCTGAATACAAAACTGATGATGAATTAAAAGAGTTAAAAAAATCAGATTGCATAAAACTTTTATATGTCGGGATGACAAGGGCAAAACATACATTAAGGCTTTCTTACCCGAAAAATATTAACGGCTCAACTCAAACTCCTACAAAATTTATCAGTAGCATTGAAGATATTTTTGAAACAGAAAAGGAACCGTTTACTTATGACAGTTCATCATTTTTGTTAGGAAATATAAAAGCTCTTAGAAAGCTTGATTATGATTACTGCAAAGATTTTTGTTCAATGGTCGATAAAAAACTTGAAGGAAAATCGTTTTCACCAACAGCCATAAATACTTATATGAATTGCCCTCGTGAGTATTTTTATAGTTATATTCTTGATTTAGATCCAAAAGACGGAAATCCGGATGCTATGAGTTATGGTAGTGCTGTCCATTCTGCTTGTGAATTTGCGGTAAAATATGCAAAAAATAATGGAGAATATCCGTCAAAAGAAGATTTTATAAATGAATTTAAAAAAGCATTAGATAATAAACCGATGTCAAGTTATAAACAACGAGAAATCCATATAGAACGTGGAGAAAAGGCTCTTAGTGAATATTATGTTCAATTGTGTAATACTCCTATTTCAATGCTTCATGAAGTTGAAACCCCAATAAGTTTTGAGCTAGACGGAATAAAGTTTTATGGAATTATAGATAGGATAGATAAAAATTCTGATGGAACTTATACAATTTACGATTATAAAACAGGTAGTGCAAAAGATTCTAAAATTATTTGTCCTGATGGTGATCACGAAGATTATTATAATCAGATGGGGTTGTATAAATATTACTATGAAAAATCAACTGGTAATAAAGTAAAAGAAACAATATTTATTTTCCCTGAAGAATTTACGGATAATTTTGAATTAGAGTTAACCCAAGATGACTGCAAAGCTATTGATGAAAAATTTAGAGAAGCAATTTTAAATATAAAAAATTATAAATTTAATCCTACTCCAAGTGCAAAGGCTTGTGAATATTGCGCATATAAAGATTTTTGTTAAATAAGTTATTCAAATACGACCTAAGTTGACATATAAATGATTTAATATGATTAATGTGGACAACTAAAAGGAGCATTTATAGATAATAATAAATCTGTCAAGCTCTATACAAGTTTTCCATTTGATTTTGATGGTAGAGTTCGTTTATTAAAATCTGTAAGAACTTTTGATTATTTAAAACAACTTTGTGATGTAATTCTTGTTGAAAAGTTTGATATCAATAAAATTCGCAACAGAATCAGTATAAATGAAATATTTGAAGAACAAGATAAATTCTATATTCGCGAAATCAAAAGGGTTTGTGAATAATTTATTTGTTATACGATAAAATGTATTACATCAAAATTTGATATTATTATTTAAGCCCAAAATGCTTCGCAATCATTAGTTTTTTTAGCCAACCGGCTTTTTTAGTTACTTTATTCATCTTAATTCTATCATGATTAATAAGATATTCTCTTAATAGCATTGTTTTTGGATACATATTATGATATTTATTTATAAATGCATTTTGATAAGGAAGAACTGATGTAAACTTATTAAATTTAATATTTTTCAAAGTAGTACGAGTGTGATTTATTATATCAGCTATTGTTTCTCCTGTTAATAGAGCTTTTTTGTTAGTTTTATGAATAGATTTTTGAAGTTGTTCTCTCATTACAATGTTAGCCACGGAAGGAGATTTTATTCCTTCTTCATAAAATTTTATAATTGGCTTTTGTATTCTGTTATCATTATATCTGGCATATTGAAAAGCCTCAGCTGCAGACTGTCTTAATACA
>USJT01000148.1 GCA_900555175.1 uncultured bacterium | reverse complement strand
TACGGTAGGGCAAAATTTACCGTCATCAAGAAACATTTCATCATACATCGGCTGTTCTTCAAACACAACAAGGCTTGCCCTTGAATATTTAGGGACTCTTGGAATTATAGAGCACAAATTCAAAACGGCAAACGAAACAGGCTGGGTAATCAAATCCCTAGATTTCAAGGTTGATGAAAACTTTGATGAGAATTTAACACTTGTAAAAAAAGTAGAAAATGATTTAAAAGACTTTATATCAAAAAATTTAAAAATAGGTGATAAAATTCCTGCACACGCAGACCTTTCAGAAAAATTATCAGTAAGTATCAAAACAATACACGATGCTTTAAAATTTTTAATTGATGAAGGCATACTTATGGCACGCAGAGGCAGATACGGAACAACGGTTATCAAAATGCCAAACGAAAAAAACACATACGAAAAGAAAGAAACATCAATATTTGCACCTGCACCTGATACCGCATTTTATTACTATGAAAAAACTCAAAATCACATAAAAAGAATGATTGCCGAAAAATATGAAATCGGTTCAAAACTTCCATCCATAATAGAGCTTTCAAAAGAATTGGATTTAAGTCCAAACACAATCAGAAAAGCTTTTCACAACTTAGCAAAAGAAGGCTATCTTGCATTTTCACGCGGACGCTATGGCGGAACATTTGTAATTGACATTCCGGAAACTGATGAACAAACCTTCAAATGGCTTGCTGTTAACCCTAAATATGCAGAAATTTACAAAAATTAAGGGCACAAATTTTCCCAATCAGGTTCATCATCTTCTTCACCCGGTTCCACAATATGCTCACCGTGTTCAAGCATAACCTGAAGAGTCCATTTTAATTGTTGTTTATACCTTTCTCTTGCACGTTCAGGCGTTTTTGCACAAAACAGAAAACTTGGAATTTCTTTAATTTCTATAAAATGGTAAGGGTTTCCGTCAAAATCCAAATCCTCACCCTCTATTAATGTCCAATTCAAATTCAAATAGTAATCCAAGTTTTTTTCAGTCATTATTTACTAGCCGTCCAAAGAATTATCATTAAGCGGTTGAGTTATCATAATACCTTCACCGCCGATTACCTCTGCTTTATTACCTTCTATATATAGATAAACAGGTTTATTTGTATTTAATTTCGCTGTTTTTATAAGCTGATACAATCTTTTATAAAGGCTATCTGTTCCACCGCCGTTTTCAAATGCTGAATTCAAATTAATAATAACTTTATCAGAAGATTCGTTAATTGATATAATATGAGTTACTGCAGGGATTTCTGAATATACACCCTTTGATTTTTCATAAGCAGTAGGGCCTGCAATTAAAGATTGTATTGCAAATTTAATTTTTGAACCGTCAACATTTTTATCATATTCACGATTTACGGCTCTATATATTTCTTCTTTTCCGGAATTTTGACCGATAAAGAAAACATGAACATAAACTTTTTCAACCGGTTTTGATTTCGGAGTTACAACTTCTTCATCTGTTGGAATATCATCTTCCTCAATCGGAGTAAGCGGACCTGAGACATCTTCGTTATGATAAAACATTCTCAATCCGAGAAAACAACATACTACAACCATTAATACAGCAGTTACACCTAAAAATAATTTTTCGTTTTTACGCATGACTATTCCTCATCTTTTAAAACAGTAATTGTTCCGTCAATTAAAATCTTTCCATCACTAATATTGACGTTTTTTACACTAAAATTTGCATCTTTATTTTCTAATATCTTAGCAGAAAAATCAAGCGGATTGATATAATTTAAGAGTTTAGAAAATGTATCAATATCTGTTATTGAGTTATGCCCTTCATAAGCGGTGTTATTAAGCATAATTTTACCGTCTTCTACTTTTAAATTAGCACTCAACACAACCTTTTTAGATTGACGAACAAAAGGCAGAGCATATTTTACAATGTAATACATTTTCCCGTTTTCTAATTTTACACTTGTTGAAACGATTTTAAATAGATTACAAACACCGCCGATTGTATTAAAATCATTTATCAAACGTTTGTAATCAGAAGAATTCATTGTATTATTCAAATCTTCCTCTGTTATAACTCCTGAAAAAGACAAAGGAATATCTTCTTTTACAATATATTTGTTATCGCTAACAGGCGCAATATAGTTAAAATCGCATAAAGTCTTAGCATTAAAAGAAGAAATATAAATTCCGTCCATATTAACATTTTTGCCTGTAACTTCAAAAGATTTGAACTTTCCTGCCTTCAAATCTCTTGTGCTAAAAGAATCAACTTTTACACTGATATCACCTGATTGAATATTTTTTGTAATTGATTTTTTTATAATATTTTCAGCGACTTTTTCAGCCAAGAAATTTTGCCCTGTTGCAGAGCTTACAAATCTTGAAAAGCCTGATGTCAAATCATAAGGTGCAGGACAATTCAAAGTTTGACATTCCTGAGCAAAGCTCATCTGTCCACAAGTTAATAAAACCAACGCTAATAATATCTTTTTCATTATAAAAACACTTTCTTCAATTTAATTTTATCATTCTCTTTCATGCCAATAGCACAAATTTCATCTTGATTATAAATCAAAATCACATATTCGGATTCAATAATTTTCTTACTGTTCCATAAATCTTTACAATTTTCGCTAATTTCAAAATCGTTTTTGTAAAGCGGCATACCGTTTTTAACTTTTTCCAAGCTGCTATCCAAAACTTTTATAACAGGTAAATCCATCATTTCAAGCGGGTTTATAAGATTTTTTACAACATCAACCTTATCTAATTCAACACTATTCTCAACCCTGAATTTTCCTGCCTGAGTTCTTATTAACTTTATCAAATAAGCCCCGCAACCTAACAATTCGCCCATATCATGAGCAATAGATCTTATATAAGTACCTTTTGAGCATTTTATCAGAATTTCTGCCTGCTGCAATTCTTCATCAAAATTCTTCAATTCAATATGTTCAATCGTAACTTTTCTTGGTGCGACTTCAACCGTTTCACCTTTTCTTGCGTATTCATAAAGCTTTTTGCCTTTTACTTTAATCGCAGAATACATAGGCGGAAGCTGAGAAATTTCACCTCTAAAATTTTCTAACGCATTTTCAACATCAGATTTACAAACCTTTTTATCAGATTGAGATACAAATTCTCCGTCTTTGTCATAAGTTGTTGTGGAAGCGCCAAATTGAACAGTTGCGAGATACTCCTTATCATCAGCTAAAAATTCAATTAATCGTGTAGCTTTTCCGATACAAACAGGCAAAACTCCCTGTGCAAAAGGATCCAAAGTTCCTGTATGCCCGATTTGTTTCACCCCTGTAAGTTTTCTCAACCTTGCAACAACATCATGAGAGGTTAAGCCAATGGGTTTATAAATATTCAAAAAACCGAAGTACACTAAAGTTCTCCACGAGAAATTTTGTCAATAATTTCACTAACCTTTGAACCTTTTTCCAAAGAATCAGTGTAAACAAATTTCAATTCAGGAGTAAGACGTAGACGAATACGTTTGCCAACTTCATATCTAATTTTTGGGGTACTTTTTTCAATAATATCTTTTGTTTTTTCAACCTGTTCATCAGAACCGAGAACACTATATATAACTTTTGCAAAAGAATTATCATGAGAAACTTCAACATCCAAAACAGATACAACACCTGCCAACCCTCTGATTTCTTTTCTCAAGATTTCAGAGATATCTCTCATTAATTCTTTTCTAACACGTTCATTTCTTAAAGTCATAATTATCTCCTTGGTAAAATAAGTATAACATGAAATAATAAAATTTAACGCCCCAATCGTATTTCATCAATATCAATATAAATTCTATAACCTAAAATTTTACAAATCATCTTCATTTCAGTATATTTTAAAGACTCATTTGCAATTTTATGAGAAATTAAACTTTGTGAATATTTTTTTC
Source organism: uncultured bacterium (assembly GCA_900555175.1). Classification (GTDB taxonomy): domain Bacteria; phylum Cyanobacteriota; class Vampirovibrionia; order Gastranaerophilales; family Gastranaerophilaceae; genus Stercorousia. Next base: position 182 of record USJT01000148.1, on the reverse strand, counting down.
CGCTTAATTCGGTCATTCGCCTAGCAAGTTCTGTTATAGTCATACATTTAGACCCAAGCATTATTTTAACTTCTTCACGAACATTCATAATAACATTATACATTTCCCTTGACAGGTTATGAAAATATATATATAATCATGAATATATTTCATAATTATTAATTATATTCACGTTTTGTTAA
>USJT01000147.1 GCA_900555175.1 uncultured bacterium | reverse complement strand
AACTTTTCTACTAACTCTACAGACGGCTTTTTCCCGATAAGATATGCGATAATATCTTCATTTGTTCTTCCAAACATATATTCACGCATCTCTTCATCTGTAAAAGCATGATCTCTTAAGCGTTTTGAAAATTCTCTCCAAGCTTCTTGGTGCTTTTCCGAATCCCAAAATAATGTTCCGTTAAAATCAAAAATTATTCCTTTATACATATTGCCTCTTTATATCTGATCTTGTATTAATTTGTTATAGTATTCAAGATATGTTTTTGCATCTTTTTCTTTTTTTAGTTGCTTAAAAACATACGCTAAATTGTAGTGAAACTCAGGTACTGTATTTTTTAAATCAATTGCAGTATATAGCTCGTATTTTGCTTTACTGTATTTTCCGAGTTTGATATACGCACAAGCTAAGTTGTAATGCGCATAAGCATATTCAGGATTGAGATCAATAACCTTTTTATATTGCTCTATTGCCATATTAGGGCGTCCGTCATTCAAGTAAACGTTCCCTAAGTTATAATATGCTTTGTAATATTTGCTATCTACTTCAATTGCTTTGTTGTACATAAAAACCGCTTCATCAATTTTGCCTTGGTCTTGCAAAATATTTCCAAGCAAAAGCCAGTTTTGAGCGGAACGTTCTTCATCAGGTATTGTCAAGAGTATATTGAAGGCGTTTTTTATGTCATTCTGTGCATAATAAACATTTGCCTGCTCTGTCACGGTTTTATATTGGTCTGATTGTACAAATTTATTTTCTTCTTTTTTTAAATTAAACGGAAGTGCAAATGTACAATTCGCACTCAAAATTATTAAAGTTAAAATTAAGCAAAATCTTCTCATAAGAGGATTATAAAATAAATCGAAAAATTTTTCCACAAAAATTTGACTTTATTTTTAAATGTTTCATACTGTTGTTGATGTCTCTTTTACTGATTTAATACCCGTATCTTAACTCCTTGGTGCGGGTGTTCTTTTTTTATTTTTGTATAAAAAAACAGCCTCTATGTTTTTAGAAGCTGTTTTTATTATTTGTTATATATTTTATTTATTCTAAAATCCAACCGTTTGTTAAATCAACTTTTATTGGTTTTAAAAGTTTTATATATACAACACCTTCAGGTTCAACGTTAAGCTTTTCGCCTTTTAGAGTTGCTCTTACTATTTTCATAAACCAGTTTCTGTGTTTTGAAATTTCGCCAACACCGTTAAATGAAACTGTTTGGTCATTGTTTGTAGTTAATAATGAATTATCTAAAACTAAGACGCCGTTTCTTACAAACCATTTGCCTTTTCTTACATCTAAAAGTTGTCCTTTTAGAGAAGAATCTTTATATACAAGAATGTATTTATCTTTAGTTATGTAATTTTCAGGTGCCGTAGCAGAATATATATCTCCCGGTTGAGATGTTTGAGAACTTATGTATTTTGTTAATTTTACAGGAACTATTGCGCCTGCAGGAATTGTTCCAACGCTTCCTTGTACAAATGCGCTTTCTACAACGTAACCGTTACCTGTCTTTTTTCTCATAGCTTCTGCAAGTTTTGCGTTTGGATTAAGTTTTGCCTGTTCCATCATTTCATATAGAATAGCTGCAACTTCTGCTCTTGTTGCAGGTCTGTTAGCTTCTACTTTAGCTTTATTTGTAGAAGGTATTGTAACAAGCATGTTTAAAATTTCTGCTTTACCGGCAGGAATTACAAACCATTCAGGAACTTCATTTACATCTGCGAATTTTTTTGAAAGAACTTCTTTTGCTTTCATATCGCTAATTGCTTCTGTTGTTAAAGCATTAACAGCAACAGAAATTGATTCGGCACGAGTTACGGTATCGTCAGGTCTGAAAGGTTCGCCTTGTGGAGGGCAGGCAATTAAATCAAAATATAATGCTTTTTGTATTGCATCATAAGCCCAAAATCCCGGTTGAATATCATTAAATTTTACAGGTTGAGCAACTGTTGTATGCTCTTGTCCCAAAGCTTTAATTGCCATTGATGCAAATTCTGCTCTTGAAACATTGTCATCAGGCTTGAATGTCCCGTCAGGATAACCTACAATGACACCTTTTTCTGTTAAAATTTCAATTTGTTTTGCTGCCCAATGCTCAGGTGTAACATCAGGATAAGCAAAAGCAGGTATTGTGATAACTAATGTGACCAGTGCAGATAACGCCAGTTTAATTAAGTTTTTCATATTCTACTCTCCTATGTATAAATATTCCATTAATATCTTACATGTAAAAGCTTTTGACGGCAATATTTAATAAAGTTATGTTACTTTTAATAAATTATGGCAATTTTTATTTTCCTTTTGTTTTAAAATTTGTGTTATTATTTTCTCGTAACAAGGAGTGCTAAATATGCCGATTGATTTTAATCCAAATATTTTATTCGTTAATAATAACAGACCTGTATTGCAAAATATTGTTAATTCTAATTTCTTAGCTTATCAACCGATACAGGATACTTTTACAAAAACTGTTCAAACTCAATCTGTGAATGACAATGCTTTGTATGATGGAATAAAAATTGAGAAAAAATCTTTTGGCAGGATTGAAAAAACAGGCGCTCAAGCTCAATTGTTTACTATTACAAATAAAAATGGCGCAAGTGTTAGCTTGTCATCTTTTGGCGCAACAATAACATCAATAAAAGTCCCTGATAAAAATGGAAAATTAATAGACGTTACTCAAGGATACGATTCTGTTACTCCTTATGAAAAATCACCAGTAGGACATGCAGGAGGCACAATAGGACCTTGTGCAAATAAAATTGATAAAGGTACATTTAAGCTTGGAGAAAAAGAATATAAGCTTGATTGTAACAAAGATAACGGACAAACTCATTCTCATGGCGGGAAAGAAGGGCTTGATGTTAAAAATTGGAAGCCTGAAGTTTTGAAAGACGGTGTTAAATTTACATACACAAAGAAAGATATGGAAGGCGGGTATCCTGCTAATGTCAAAATGTCTGTAACATATAAATTTGACAATAATAATAAATTGTCAGTAAAATATGAGGCTCAATCGGATAGTGATACTATTTTAAATTTGACAAATCATTCTTATTTTAATCTTGATGGTGCTGAAAATGCTTATGAAAATTCCGTAATGGAACATATAGTTCAATTGCCAAATTCTTCTAAATACACTCCTGTAAATGAAATCGCAATTCCGACAGGAGAAATAAAATTTGTTGAAGGTACAGATTTTGATTTCAGAAATCCTAAAAAATTATCAGAAATGAATAAAAACGGATATGATCATAATTTTGTAGTCGATAATTATGACGGGAAATCTTTAATAGAAGTTGCAAGAGTAAAATCTGAAAAATCAGGAATAAATATGAATGTATCAACAAATTTACCTGGTTTTCAGTTTTATACAGCAAATAATTTAGGAAAAGATTCTCAACCTTTAGGCAAAGACGGGAAAAGATACGAAAAACATTCTGCTTTGTGCGTAGAACCTCAATTCTTCCCTGATTCTATTAATACGTTTGATGAAAAGCCAATTTTGAAAAAAGGTGAAAAGTATGATAGAACAATAATTTATTCTTTTAGTAATATCTAAAATAATAATTTTACACGTTTAGCTAATTTTATAATTATCAATAAAATTGTAAAATTAATATATGAAGCAATTTTTATTATTGATTTTAATAATGAATATTATTTCATTGTCTGTATATGCTTCTACTCCCAAAACTCATAAATATTATGAAAAGGAATATCAAAATGCATGGTGTAGAGCAAATGGCGGTGTAACATAGGTGATTTTGCCTGATAAAACAAGGGTTGATTGTGTGACAAAAACTCATGCGATTGAATTTGATTTCACAAAAAAATGGGCAGAAAGTATCGGACAATCGTTGTATTACGGTCAACAACTTCATAAAAAAGCCGGAATTGTTTTAATTTCTGAAAATGGTCAAAGTGATGAAAAATATATAAAACGTGTAAAATCAGTCGCAAATTGTCATAATATTGATTTGTGGATTATGACTCCAGAACAAATGAAATAAATAATACAATTTTTGTATTTTGCTAGGTTACATCTTATTGCAAAATACTCAAGCCTCAAGCCACTCATGCTTGAC
>USJT01000146.1 GCA_900555175.1 uncultured bacterium | reverse complement strand
ATATTTTTTCAGCTCCGATGACTATTGAAAAAAAAGCTGAATGGCTAAAAGGGAATTTAGATAAAATCGCTGAAAAATCAGGAAATTATTTACTGTTGCCAATTGGTGCCGATCATTTAGGGGTAGAGCCTGATATCACAGAACAAGTCGAAAAAGTAAATAAGATTTTGAAACAAATTCAAAATGACGATACTGAATATGAAATTAAATTATCAAACCCGTTTGAATACTTTGAACTTGTAAAAGACAATTTTAAACAATTTGAATGGAATGATGAACTTCGAGACAACAGCAAAACATTTATCCTTCCTGGTTCTTATTCTGCAAGATTAAAACTTAAACAATATAATGTAAAATGTACATATTTGCTTGAGCAAGCCGATAAATTACAAAAAAAATACGGCTCTGGATATAATTCAATCATAGAATATGCTTATAAATTATTATTAAAAAATCAAGCCCATGACGGGATTTGCGGATGTTCAACAGATTTGGTACACAGAGAAAATATTACAAGATATGAAAAAATAATCCAAATCGCAAACACTATTATTGAAGAATTACGCCTTAAATACAACTTCAAAACTCCGATAATGGAAAGTAAAGATCTGCTTCCTGAATACAAAGTTATTTCAAAACATTTTGGAGTTGAAAACTCAATTCTTTATGACACTCAAAAAATTCCGATAACAGAAGACTTTACAGATATTTATACTCTAAAATATTCACCTGCTGTCAAACCTAAAATAAAAATTGAAGTTAAAAACGGCAAAATAAATATAACCCCACTTGATAAAGAGGAGAGTGCCACTTGTGGCGGGGGAATTTCAATGGAATTTGTACGCTTTAAAGATGAAGGCGATACCTATAACTTTGGAGCTGTTGCAGATGATATCGGAGAAAAATCTGAAATTTACTCATTCAAAAATAATATAATCAAAACAAGCTTTTTTGATGTTCAAGTAGAACTAAATGAAGAACTAATAAATTTTAAAATAGAATGGGATAACAAGTTAAAAGACAAATTATGGCAAGTAAAATTTAACCTGAAATCACCTGTAACCGAAACATACTCAGAAGATTTAAATTCTATTATTAAAAGAGAATTTGATTCTGACTATGATATGAGAAAACATCTGCCAAAAGTTAGAGGAATTGAAGTTAAAACAAATTTTGCACCAATGCAAAGATATGTCGGAACACAAGGCTTTGGGATAATTACCAAAGGACTTACGGAATATGAAGTCAAAGGGAAATCCCTTCTTGTAACTATTTTAAGAAGCACAGGAGTAATTTCAAACCCTAAAAATCCATCTCGTTCAACTCCTGCAGGCCCGCCGATAGAAGTTTTGGAAGCACAACAATTAGGTCATAACACTGCGGAATTTTCAGTCGGATTTTTTGAGTCTGAAAACTATCAAAAATACATTGATATGGTTTATCCGCCTATAATTTAACACTTAATCATATTATCCGAATAATAATTTTAGGCAAAAAAAAACCCTATCTTGCGATAGAGTTCGGAATTCTTTTTTGTAATTCCTCGTGTGTAGAAGGTTAGTGTGTAGTAGGTAGTGTAAATAGTTAGTGTGTGTATATTATCTCGTGTTTATTTAATTCCTTATATTTGGTATCTTTTTTATTTTTTATTTCTTATTTATTGCTTACATATTAATAAAGTATTTTTGAAGTATATAATTGCTATATCCTTTTTATTTCGTTACATTTCTTTACAAATTTCTGTAAAGCAATATTACAAAGCGTTTTAAAGATTTAAGCTTTAAATTTTAAGCTCAATAATCCCTATTTTTATACTTAAACTTTCCCATACCTCCCTATTTAATTTATATATTCCCTAATTTTAATAAAATTAACACTATTTTTAGAAAAACATTCAATGTTTTAAAAATCGCTGCTCGTCCGTCTTTACTTAATCTTTATATGAAAACTATTGACCTTTTTTGAAAAAAGTATTCTAATAAGAAAGTATTTAAAAATTAGATTTTAAAGAAGGAAAGAGGTCCGTATGAAGAAAGAATTTATGCACACAAGATTAGACAACAGAGAGTTTACGGAAGATGATATTAAAGGCTTTATAAAAGACTATAATATCAAGTTTATCAAATTACAGTTCGTAGATATTAACGGCCAAGTAAAAAATATGACCATTCCTTCACAACATATTGAAAAAGCCTTAAATAACGAACTTATGCTTGACGGCTCATCTATCAAAGGATTCAGAAGCATTGAAACATCAGATATGTTTTTCCATCCAGACAAAAACTCATTCCAAATTTTACCTTGGAGAGGTGCTGACGGCGGAAATTCTGCAAGATTAATTTGCGATATTTATAACGCTGACGGAACTCCTTTTGAAGGTTGTCCAAGATGTAACTTAAAAAGAGTTATGAAAGAAGCTGAAAAAATGGGCTTTTCAATGAATATCGGTCCAGAAGCTGAATTTTTCTTATTTGCAAAAGACAAAGACGGAAACGTTACAACTTCAACAAATGATACAGCAGGATATTACGATGTAGGCCCTGAAGATTTGGGAGAAGATGTAAGATCTGATATCGTATTAACCCTTCAAGAAATGGGATTTGATATCGAAGCATCTCACCACGAAGTAGCTGACGGTCAACACGAAATAGATTTTAGATACGCTGATATTCTAACTGCAGCAGATAATGTTGCAACCTTCAAAATTGCAGTAAAAGCAATTGCAGCAAAACACAATTTGCATGCAACATTTATGCCTAAACCTATTTTTGGGATAAACGGTTCAGGTATGCACTGTAACGTATCACTTTTCAAAGACGGCAAAAATGCATTCTTTGATGAAAAAGCAGAATATCAATTATCAGATATTGCAAAATATTCAATCGGCGGAATGTTGAAACATGTAAAAAGCATTACTGCAATATTAAATCCGACAGTAAACAGCTTTAAACGTCTTGTCCCGGGATACGAAGCTCCTGTATATCTTGCATGGTCACTTGCTAACAGAAGTGCACTTTTAAGAGTTCCTGCAAAACGCGGAAGCTCAACCAGAGTAGAATTGAGATCTCCTGATCCGTCTTGCAACCCATATTTGGCATTTGCTGCAATTTTGGAAGCTTGTCTTGACGGTGTAAGAAACAAAATTGATCCGCCGGCTCCTGTTGAAAGCAACATCTACAAATTAACAACAAAAGAACGTAAAAAACAGAGAATTGATTCACTTCCAGGCAGCCTTGCAGAAGCTCTTGATTCTTTTGACAAATCACTTGTTGCAAAAGCCGCACTTGGAGAACATATTTTTAATGAATTCTTATCAGCTAAGAAAAAAGAATGGGATTCATTCAGAACTTATGTTTCTCAATGGGAAATCGACAGATATCTTGAAAGATATTAATAAAATTAAAAGAGCCTTTTAAAAAGGCTCTTTTTTTATATTTATTTAACTCTAAATGGATAATCATCAGGGTTTTTCCAGCCATTATATTCTATCCAGCGTGTACAATAGGCAGGCCAACTTGAAGTATCATTACACCCATAAGTAGAATGATTTTTCAAAGAATCCTCTGTTTTATCCCAACCAGACATATATGGTTCAAAATAGTATTGATAATAAGAGCCATCTGACTTACGAACGGGATTATAGTAAAATGCAAATGCACAACGCCCCGCGAAGTATTTATAGTCACGAGATTTTGCTGAAGAAACACAATTTTCAGGGTCTTTTGGAAAGAAAAACCAATCCCGGCCATTTGAAAAAGCAATTGCTGCAGCACTGCCATCTGAAAAATAAAGAGTATATGATGGAGCACCCCCAACGATCAATATACCTGTTTTTACGACATTCATATATGGCACTATGTATTTATTTATCCAAGCTTTTTTTAATGCTAAATCATTGTTATCCTCAAACCAAAATTCTCTTGGTCCGTAATCAACTTCAGCTCGAATTATTGCTTGATTAATAGCAGAATAAAATTTTTGAAGGCGTGCTTCTACAACTTTTTTATTATGATTTGCTATCAAAGCAGGCATAGTAAGTGCAGCAACTAAACCTATTATTCCTAAAGTTATAAGAACTTCAGCTAAAGTAAATCCTGAAGACTTAAAAAAAATCTTTTTTTTAAGTCCAACTACATCAGAGAAAAATTTTAAGGAGCTTAGATTTGCCCCCCCCCCG
>USJT01000145.1 GCA_900555175.1 uncultured bacterium | reverse complement strand
TTTCAATAACGGATGAATTTGTCCAAAATATCCGATATTTGTTAAATGTTTACCCAAAACATTTACCTTTGCACTTCTGTAAGGGTGCATATAGTCAATATCTTCACAAGGAGTTAATTTAATTCTTTTGGCAACTCCAAGTTCATCAAACAACTGTTCTATAACGCCTTTTAAAGAATAAAAATCAGTATGAGCTTTAACCTGCCATTTTGAATTTTCTGTTTCGCCTGTCATTACACCAGCTAAAACTCTTGTTTCTTTTACACCGGTATTTTTTTCATCAGCAGGAGCAACTATTTTATAAGTTTTACCGATTTCGTATCCCCAAAGGGTTTTCTGACCGTTATCATAGTTATATTTCATGCAATTCAAAACACTTGCTGCCATATTCTGTCGGAGCATTGTGCTTTCATCACTTGCTGAATTCAAAACCTTTACGGCTTTTTCATCATCATAAGTTTGCATATATTTATCCAATAACGGTTTTCCGATTAATGATGTTGTTATAATTTCATCCAACCCTGCAGAAAGCATCAATTCATTTACTTTTTTAATAACTTTTTCTTCTAAAGAAATTTCTGCAGTGCTGTTTTTGTTAGGTAATGTCGGAGTAATCTTATCATAACCGTTAATTCTTGCGATTTCTTCAATCAAATCAATTTCTCTTGTAACATCACCTGCTCTGAATGAAGGAACTAAGAATTTTGCAGCCATTTCATTACCGCCAAGTTTTTTAAATCCTAATTTTTCTAAAATTGAAATACATTTATCAGGAGCAATTTCACAGCCCAACATTCTCTTAATTTGAGCATATCTTAAAGTTATTTCAATAGGTTGAAGTTCATTTTTACCTGCTTCAACAACGCCATCAATCTGCGCATCAGCAAGCTCTGTAAATAATTGCATAGCACGCATCAATGCAGGTTTGATAGCTTCCATATCAACACCTCTTTCAAATCTTGCAGAAGCTTCCGAACGATATCCGACACTTCTTGAAGATTTTCTTGTAGTTACTGACGGGAAATAAGCTGCTTCGAGAGCAACATTTTTAGTATTTTCATCAATTTCTGAATTTTCACCGCCAAATACACCTGCAAGACAAACACCTTTATCTTTATCGGCAATAAGAACGCTATCATGTGTCAAAGTTCTTTCAGAACCGTCAAGGGTAATAATTTTTTCACCCTCTTTTGCACGTCTTATGCAAATATAACCGTCCAATTTATCCAAATCAAATGCGTGGAAAGGAGTTCCGTATTCAAGCATTACATAATTTGTAATATCAACGGCATTATTTATTGCTCTAACCCCTGATGCGATTAATCTTTTTTGCATCCAGTCAGGAGATGGCTTAATTTTTATATTTTTCAAAATTCCAAGTGAATAATATTTGCAAACATCATTATCAATAATTTCAACTTTAAATTTATCAGTTGATAAATCTCTTGTACATTCAAGAGGAGAGAATTTTAACGGCTTATCAAATATTGCGCTCAATTCTCTTGCAATACCGATAACAGACATTTGATCACCTCTGTTTGCAGTCGGAGCAACAAACAGAATATAATCTTTTTCAAAACCTAAAACATCTGCAACATCTTCGCCTATTTTTACATCAGGGAAAATTCTGTTTAAGATAAGAATACCATCTTCTTCCTGATAACCGCGTTCTGCAACACCAAGTTCATCAGCAGAACAAAGCATTCCTTGAGATTCAACCCCTCTGATTACTGCAGGAGTTAACGTAAACATTTCACCGGTTTTTCTATCCAATACTTTTGAACCAACAGATGCGTATGGAACAATTTGTCCTTCTTTAATATTTTGAGCACCGCATACAACAGTTTTCAAGCCATCTGATGTATTAACGGTTACAAGATGAAGGTGATCAGAATTAGGGTGGTTGTCTATTTTTTCAATTTTAACAGTCTTTATATTTGTAAATTTCGGTTTCAATTCTTCAACCGCTTCAACCTCTAATCCGCTCATTGTAAGTTCATGAGCAATCTGTTCAACTTCTATATCTGATAAATCAACAAATTCGTTTAACCAGTTTAATGATACTTGCATTTTTTATAATTCCCTCTCGTTTTAATTAATCTATAACTGAATGATACTACAAACGAGATGGAATGTAAATTAAAGGTCAAATTTATGTTATAATAAATTTATGAAAAGAGCTGTTGTTTTTGCGCATTACGATAAAGATAATATTGTTGATAACTATGTAATTTATTATATAAAAGAGCTTAAAAAAATTGCTGACACAATAGTTTTCGTATCTTGCAATAATATTAAAAATCCTGCATGTTTAAACGGATTAGCAGACAAAATTATTGACGAGCCACATGATGAATATGATTTTGGTTCATACAAAAGAGGTTTTTTATATTTAAAAGACAAACTTGATGATTTTGATGAACTTATTTTTGCAAACGATAGCTGCTATGGGCCTTTATATCCGTTAAAATCTGTATTTGATAAAATGGAAAATGAAACCTGCGACTTTTGGGGAATTACAAAAAATAAATTTGGTCTAGTTAAAACTAAAAATAAATATAAAGTTGTAAAAAGACCTCATGTACAGAGCTATTTTCTAGTTATAAAACAAAATGTTTTTAAAAGTAAAACTTTCCTAAATTTTATAAATTCAATAAAACATTATGATAATAAAAATGATATTATAATTAATTGCGAAATCGCATTTACAGAAAATTTGGAATCTGTCGGATTTAAATCAGTTTTTTATATTCATGCATATTATAGGTATAACCAGGCAATACTTTCTTTTTGGAAAAATTTAATAATAAATTACAAAATGCCTTTTTTAAAATGCAGTATTCTAAGATTAATAAACCAAAATATAATATCCGATTACAATTGGAGAAATGTTTTATCAAAATACACAGAATATCCAATTAATACAATAGATAAAAATTTAGAAAGAACTAAATTAAAACCTAAATCTCTTAAAATCATTCCAAAATGTTTATTACCACAATATTTTAAATTAATTGCAATATTACCAATAACAATAAAAAAATATTTCGCGAGATTAAATAGTTTTTTAATGAAACTTTAATGTTTTTGCATCTCTTCTCTCAACGGAATTCCTAAAGTCTTTTTTATTGCTCTAAAAAGTTTTGATTTAAATCTTTTAGCAGTACTAAAAGAAGCTTTAAATAAAGGAGGGAATAATCTTATATCCTTTTCTTTTTTGATTAAATCTATTAATGCAGCAACATTTACAGGATAATCAAACAGTCTTTCTTTATAGGAAATATAACTACCACTATGCAAACGCCATTTTGTTAATTTTTCAGGAATATAATAAAAATCGTATTTTCTTGCAAGATGCAAAAACAACCACCAATCAAATAGTTTATCCATAGGTGTATTCAAATTACACTCCAAAAATTTTTGACGATTTAACATTACGGCTGAAAACGTTAACACCCTATTAAAATCAACTAGATCATCAAATATATTACAAGGATAAATTTTATTTTGTAATAAATTTGATGTTTCTATTATTGTTGGTGTCGTATTTTTTACTCTGTTTTCATCCCCAAATAGTTCTACATCATTGAATATTACAGCAACATTTGGATTTCGTTTGATTACTTCATATTTTTTTTCTAAATAATCTTGTTTTAATATATCATCGCTTTCAAGTATTGCTACCCAATCACCTGATGCTTGTTTTATCCCAAATTTTAATGTTTCTTTAAGACCTAAATTTTTTTCATTTACAAATAACTTTATCCTGTCATCTTTGTATGATTTTATAACCTCAACAGAATTATCTGTTGAACAATCATCAACAATAATAAACTCCCAATCTTTATATGTTTGGTCTAACACAGATTGTATTGTTTCTTTTATATAATCCTGATAATTATAACTCGCTGTAACAATTGAAATCTTCATAAGATTATAATACAACAAAAAAATCACTCCCTTAATATCGGGAGTGATTTAAATTATGTGTAAATTTTAAAATTTTATTTTTTATTTTTGTGGATATTTTTTATCAATTTCTGCGAATTGCTTATCAATTGCTGCAAATTGTTCATCAATTTTTGCCAATTTTTCATCAGCAACTTTACGAGCCTTATACTGTTTTTCTGTTACGCCTGCTTCTTTTAAAACTTGTTCTTTTTTAAATTTTACAGGGTCATAGTCTTTA
>USJT01000144.1 GCA_900555175.1 uncultured bacterium | reverse complement strand
CGATACTTCTGTTGAAGAGTTGCATGAAAAATTCGATGATTTTTCTGTTGAAGAAGATAAAATTTCAGAAATGCTTGCAACATTGCATGAAAAAGTTGATGCAATAGCTTTAGACGGAGCAGATTTTGATATAGAAGAAGAAATTGATGATATCAAATCATTAATATTTGAACAGCGTAAATATTTTGAGGCATCTTCAGATGAAAAAGCTGCTGCAATAGATAAATATTTGCGTGATGTTTTGATGAAACTTGATAATGTTGATTTGGAAAAGAATTCTGAAGATATAAAAGATTCTATTATTAACACTCTTGTTTCTCTTTTCGAACAAATATCATTTGTTGAAGAATCTGAAGATATTAAAGATTTTGTAGAAGAAAAAACAGAACAAATTAATCAAAACCTTATTGAAGTTCAAAATCAATTAAAACAAATTACAAATCCAAGTGATGATTTTGATTATTCATATACTTTACAGGATGTTGAAACCGATATCGCAAAATTACGTATGGCGATAAATAATATATCTGATAGTAATTTTGAAAATATATCTGATGATATTAAAAAGATTGTAAGTTCTGTGGAAGGATTAGAATCAACATTAACTCAAGAACAAATTGTTGATTTGAAAGGTGATATTGAAAAATTAAACGAAGATATATTAAGTATCAGTTCAAGAACAAACAAACTTTTGTTGACTTCAGATGAAGCTTACAAAGCTTTGAATGACGGTTTGAATAATTTTAATGTTCTTGTAAATAAATTGGAAGACAGAATTAATTATTTAGACACTTCTGAAGTTAGTGAAAGACTGGAAAGAAAAATTGATAACATTCAATCTATGGCAGTTGCATCTGCAAATACTGATAAAGTTTTCCACCAAGTTATGATGTATTTGGGTGAATGGATTGATTCTACAACTGAAAATATTACAAGTATTACTGAAAAAACTTCTGAAATATCTAAAATTAAAGCAAATTTAGAAGAGTTGAAAGATGCAATTCCTGAAAAATCATATATCCTTGATGAAATAGAAAATAAATTTGAAGAACAAGAATCTCGTATTGACAGATTAGAGATGAAATTAGAGAAAATTTTATCGACACTTGAAGAAAAAGATAATATGATGTTAAATAGAAAAGTGGATAAAATAGAAAAAATGTTATCCAGACTTGGTACTAATATAGAAAAACTGGCATCATATGTTGATGAAGAATAAGCTGATTTCAGATTTAAAAAAGAATATACCACCCTCTAATGTCTTAGATACATTAGAGGAACGTTATGCGTACGCACAAGATGCAACAAATATCAGGAAAATAAAAAATTTGCCTGACGCCGTTGTATTTGTTGAAAATGTTGAACAGGTTCAAAAGGTTGTAAGGCTAGCTAATAAATATAAAATCCCTGTAATTTGCAGAGGAGCAGGAACAAATGTTGTCGGGGCATGCGTTGTTGAGCATGGCGGTATAATTTTGAATTTTTCAAAAATGAACAAAATTATATCAATCAGCAAAGAAAACATGACAGCTATTGTCGAACCTGGAGTTGTATTAGGTGATTTGCAAAAAGAAGTTGAAAAATTAGGCTTGTTTTATCCTCCTGATCCTTCAAATCTTGCAGTTTCCACAATTGGTGGAAGTATTGCTCAATCATCAGGTGGGGCAAAATCTTTTAAATACGGAACAACTAAGGATTATGTAATCGATTTAAAAGTTGTCATGGCAAACGGCGAAATCTTAAGAACCGGTGCAAGAACGATTAAAAATGCAACCGGATATAATCTTAATACATTGTTTGTCGGATCAGAAGGAACTTTGGGAATTGTTGTGGAAGCTGTTTTAAAATTAATCCCAAAACCTCAGAGTAAAAAAGTTTTGATGGCATATTTTGATAGTGTAAAAGATTCTGTTATAGCTGTAAATTCATTGATAGAACAAAGAATTTTTCCTGCAACAATTGATTTCATGGATAAAAATGCAATACAGACAGTTGAAAGATTTTATCCTGCAAATTTATTGACTGATAAGGAAGCTGCTCTAGTTATAGAAATAGATGGTTTTGAATGTTCTATGCAGTATCAGGAAGATATAATTATTAATATCTTAAATAATTGTCATGCAAGTGCAATTCGAGCATCCCATAACGAAGAAGAATATAATGCGATATGGACAGCAAGACGTTCTTCAATGGGAGCATGCGCAAAATTAAAACCTAATGTAACAACAGATGATGTGATAGTTCCGAGAGAAAATTTGGAAGCACTTGTTTTAGGAATTAGAGATATTTGTAATAAATATAATCTTGATGTTTGCATGGTTGGGCATGTCGGAGATGGCAGTGTTCACCCTCAAATTCCGATAGATTATAATGACGATGATGAATACAGACGTTATAAACTTGCAAAGAGTGAAATTTATAATCTTACAGCAAGTCTTGACGGAATTTTGTCAGGCGAGCATGGGGTTGGCAGTGAAAAAAGAGAACATATAAATAAGGTTATAAATTCTGTTGCGCTTGATTATATGCGTAAGATTAAAAAGATTTTTGACCCTAACAATATTTTGAACCCTTATAAAATATTTTAAAATTTAAAATTTTGTATATGGATAAAAAAGAATTGATAAAATACTTTAAATCTTTAGGTATAACTGTTCACACAGGAACAAAAGCTCGTGGACATCAAGGTTTTTTCTTGAAAAACAGAATTGATATTTCAAAAAATGTTCCTGAAAATAGAGTTGTGCAAACTTTAATGCATGAATTTGCTCATTATATTCATTCTAAATTAGAACCTGATATGAATAAAACAGGTGGAACTTTGAACTTGCTTTTTAAAATTGATAATGGTGATATTTTTTTTGATGAGCTTGTAAAAGTTACAAATTTTGTTGATGAAAATTCTTTATTTGTAAGACTTTATGAACATAAGGACAGAGTAAAATCAAAAATTTTAGAATATGAAAAGATTATAAAAAATTATTATCCGAAATTTCAGCGTTCTAAAAAATTTAAAGAGTTTGATAAATATATAAAAAAATCAGAAGCAAGATATCTTTTGAAATACGATAGGGTAAAACTTGTCAAAGGCGGATTTTTTAGAAAAACCGTAAAATTATATACAATTGATAATATAGAAAAAGATTTTAAAGACATGCCAAAAGCATTTGCAGCTTACATAAGATTAAAATCTTATCAGAAGAAGCAATCAAGAATTTCATCACGTATAAACAAGTACAAAAAATATTATGAAAAACCGGCAGAACTTTTTGCAAGATTAGTTGAAGGACTATATCTTGACAAAGAGTGGGTTGAAGCTATTGCACCTAATGTTACAAAGCGATTTTACGAATTGTTGAACAATGGTTATTACAAAGAACTTGTTATATTAGAAAAAGTTTAAACTCTTCCGTACATATCTTCGTATCTTATAATGTCTTCTTCAATAAGCGGATCGCCCTTTTGAACTTCAATAACTTCCAAATCTTCTTCAAACGGATTTTGTAAAGAGTGAATTGCTTTTAGTGGAATATCGATACTATGTCCGGGAGATAAAATCAAATCTTGACCTTCAAGAATAACTTTAGCTTTTCCAGTTAAGACAACCCAATGTTCACTCCTAAAGTTATGAGATTGCAAAGACAATTTTTGTCCCGGATTAACGTGGATTATTTTAGTCATAAAACCTTTACCCTGAGCGATTACTGTATAAAATCCCCAAGGACGATAAACTGTTTTATGAATAAGATGAGTATTGTCATGTTGTTCTTTTAATGTGTTATAAATATGTTTAACATTTTGAGCTTGCTCTTTTTTGCATGCAAGAATAGCATCTTCTGTTTCAACAATAATCATGTCTTCAAGACCGATTGTCGCAACAAGTTTTGACGATGCGTAGACGAATGAATTTTTTGAATTTTTATCAAGTACATGACCGACAAATACATTTCCGTCTTTATCTTTGTTGCTGATGTCATAAATTGAATTCCAAGAGCCTAAATCAACCCAATCGCTTTCAAGTTTAACAAGAGCAATATTATCAGATTTTTCCATTACAGCGTAATCGAATGAAATATTTGGCATTTTGTCAAAAGTTACAAACGGGATTTCATTTGATTTAGAAAAATCAATTTCATTTATAATTTGCATAATATTAGGAGCATGTTTTTCAGCTTCTTGTAAAAATGTAGAAGCTTTGAACATTAAAATTCCGCTGTTCCAGAAATAAGTTCCTTCATTTATGAATTTTTTAGCGATT
>USJT01000143.1 GCA_900555175.1 uncultured bacterium | reverse complement strand
ATCAATACAAAGTTATTACATCAGCAGAAAATTTCCAATCAGTTGTAGAAGGTCTTGAAGCTGCAGGATTTAAGAGTGAATCAGCAGAACTTACAAGAATTCCTCAAAACACAATCGAAATTACTGATGAAAAAACTGCAGATCAAGTTTTGAAGCTTTTAGAAAAGCTTGAAGAACACGATGATGTTCAAAACGTTTATGCAAACTGTGATATTCCGGATGAAATTTTACAAAAATTGGAAGCATAATGCCTAAATTAAAAGATATCGAAAATTTATCAGAACAACTTAATGACACGTGTAATGCTTCGGGTATTACACGTGTACTTGAGGATACGTTTAACCCTGTAAACATTTATATATATGACCAAACATCGGAAACTTTAAGAAATTTCGCCAAAAGTTGGATTTCTATTGATGAATTCGGGAACAAAAATAAATCTAAAAAGTTATACAAAATCTTTGAAGAATTAAAAACAAATACATTTATAGAAGATGATGGAATGTTTTATTACTCACTTCTTCAAGGTCAAAAGCTTATAGGCATGTTAGAATTTGAAAACGTTCCTGATAAAGACCAAATTGAATTTTTAAAAATTGCATCATATCTAATATCTTTAAAAATTCAAAATGTTATTCTTTCTGACAGAATGCAACGTAATATTGATTTTCACGATTCAATGAAAAATATTGCAAAAATTATTGAAACTCAATATGAAACAAGCTATATAATTCCAATTATCGGAGAAATGATTGACAAATTTGTGTCAGAACATCTTATTTATATTTTTATAAATAACAAACTTGTTTGGCCATCAGCTTGCAAAGACGAAAAAATATTTGAATTACTAAAATGCTTAACCAATAAATCAGAATATATTCTAACTCCCGATAAAAAAATAGGATTATTCCCTTTAATTAGCGAAAATAAGCTTTTGGGATGTGTTGTAACAAAAAGCACTGATAATATTTTGAGTGAAAAAGAAATAAATTATATTGAACAACTAACCAATCAAGCTGCAACAACAATTAACAGAGCAAATGTTTATGCAGAAATTCTAAAACACGCAACACTTGATGCACTAACAGGACTTTATAACAGACATCAGCTTGAAGAACGTATAAAACAAGAAGTTTCAAGCGCAAAGCGTCAAAACAGAAGCCTATGCACAATAATGACTGATGTTGATTATTTTAAAAATGTAAATGATACATACGGGCATGCAGTAGGCGATTTGGTATTAAAAACAATATCTAAAGTAATTAAACACCAACTGAGGGATTACGATATTGCAGGACGTTACGGCGGAGAAGAATTTGTTATAATATTACCATTTACTAAACTCTCCGAAGCCACAATGGTTGCATCAAGACTTAGAAAAGCTGTTGAAAATACACAAATTGATATTTCAAAAGTTAATCCGGATGTACAAGAAAAAAATATTAATGTTACAATTAGTTTAGGGATTTCAGAATTTAACCTCGAGGATAACGAAAAAACATTATTACAAAAAGCTGATAAAGCCCTTTATAAAGCAAAGGAAAACGGAAGGAACAGAGCAGAAAGTTATGAAAAAGTTTAAACAAATTTGCCATAATCTTGACGAAACCAAACAACTTGCACAAAAATTTGCACCGCTATTAAAAGACGGCTGCTTTATAAACCTCTACGGAGAAATCGGTGCAGGCAAAACAGCCTTTGTAAAATTTGTGGCTGATGCACTTGGCGTAAAAGAAAAAGTTACAAGTCCGAGTTTTGTAATTCTGAACGAATACCATACCGGCTCAATTCCTATTTATCACTTCGATTTATACAGACTTGAAAACGAAGGAATAAAAACAATTTATGATGAATTGCAGGAATACTCGGAAGGTAAAAAAGTAACATTTGTAGAATGGGCTGAATTTAACCAAAATGAAGCACCTTTCGAACATTTAAAAATCAATGTGACATATAATGATGACGATTCAAGAACTTATGAATTTGAATCAGTCGGTAAAGATGAAATAATAGAGGGTTTATCCAAATGATAACACTTGCTTTTGATACTTGTTTAGACAAAATGTATGCAGTTTTAAAACGTGACGGAGAAGTTCTTGCATCAAGAATTGTCGAAAA
This sequence comes from uncultured bacterium, assembly GCA_900555175.1. Taxonomy (GTDB): domain Bacteria; phylum Cyanobacteriota; class Vampirovibrionia; order Gastranaerophilales; family Gastranaerophilaceae; genus Stercorousia. The sequence goes on along the minus strand of USJT01000143.1, from coordinate 2,180 downwards.
CCGTGACAATAAATATCATTCAGCATTTTTGATTTCAACATTACAGGAAATAATGAGCGAAAATAATATAAAACCGCAGGATGTTAATTTAATCGCCGTAAACATAGGTCCCGGAAGTTTTACAGGAATAAGAGCCTGCGTAACTGTTGCAAGAGTAATGGCACAACAACTTGACTGCAAAGCTGTCGGGATTTCATCTCTTGAAATTCTTGCCAAAGCATCAAATAGTGAAAACCCGCTTGTTGCACTTGATGCAAGAAAAAATTGTGCATACCTTTACTGCGATAATGAAATTAAAGGTGCAATACAGCTTGAAAAAGTTCAAGAAATAATAAAGTCAGGGAATTATACAGTAATTACAGATGATAAATTGCAACCAATCCTCGGAGGTGTTTCATACCAATCAGCAAACTATCCTTTAGGCGAAATTCTTGCAAATTTGGCAGAACAAAAAAATGCCGAAGGGAATTGGAGAAAACTTAAACCTCTATATATTCAACCGCCTCCAATGGGTGCTTAAACTTATTTTTCCTTAACAAATTAAAAAAATTTTTAAACCGCAAAATTATATTGTTCAATAATAAATCTGCATTAAAAAATTACAAATCGGGAATAATATTATTGAACATAATTGCGGTAATGAAGTATGGAGAAAAAAACAGCAAAACCCGAAAATAATAAATCACAAGTTTGTGAAATTCCTCTGACAAAAAAAGAATTAAAAGACTTGCTCAATTATCGGCTTCCATGCCTGTGTTGCGGTCAGGAAATGCTGCACCCAGATATTTACACAAAATTAATGGAGATGCCAGAATTATCAGGAACAGCACTTCAAGCTATTTCTGTTCTTGAGCCATACGAAAAAATTATGCACCCTGTTGAAAAGCAGGTATTTAATATGTTTAAAAGTATGGCATCAAAATATCCTGATAAGAATTTTAAAGAATTACTTCAAATGAAAAAAGATATCCACGAACTTGCGCTAGTCAAAATCCAAAGTGTAATTTTTAATAAAATAAGCTTTTATCGAAGGATTTTGCCTAAAAAAATGGCTCGCCAAATTAGAAAGTTAATGATTAACACAAACGACATAATTTATGATCCTGAGCCTCACAAGCCATTTTCAAGAAGAATTTTTATTCACAAACTTAAAAATATAATAAAAAATCTTGAAAGTAAAAAAATTAAAGAAGAAATCATAGAACTTGCTAGAAGATTACCAAGATCCAGTGATGAAGTATGCGCATTTGTTGTAAAGAATGCTCGTAAACGCTCTCAAGTTATTGCCCTAAACCTTATTCATCCATCCGTAGGCACATTTGAACATTTAATGCCAAAATGTATGAAAGGCATGAGCAATTCTCTCAATTTCGCACTTGAATGTTCATACTGTAACAATTCAAGACACCACTATCCGATTTCTGTTCAAATTGAAGAAAACCCATATATGCCTCAAAATGCTCAAATTCAGGCTGATAAATTAATTTCATTGTGCAAAAAAGGATTGTGTAACAAAGAATATATAATAAATTTAAAGGACACTTTACATAAACTTTCCGATGATATAATATGCCTTGATATAAGCCGACTTGACGTGTAATGTTACAGTTATTTACAAAGTGGCAAAAAATTTTATTCAGGTATATTGTAATCCTATGAGAATTTTACCAATCAACTTTGGAATAAAAAATCAAAATTCAACTATCAACTCAAAGCCTTATTCAACGCCGTCAATCAAGTATTCTGCCCCTCTCAGCAATTATTCTGATACTTTTGTAGCCGGTAATAATTCTAATGTAAGTTTTAACGGTAAAACAACATCTCATATAATAACAACAAAAAATGAATTAAAGAGATTAGCAAAAAACGGTCATATTGGGTGTATATGGTGCGGAGGCTCAATGTTTCTACAAAGTGAACTTGATATGTTCAATCACGTATCAAGACGTCTTGCATCAAATGCAGAACTATTTTCCAGAGTAATGCTGCATTTCAAAGATTACCTGCCTCCAGAAAGAATAAAATTAGTTAAATTAATTTCAAGTTACAGCAAAGCTTTTCCGGATAAAGATTTAAAATACATATTAAATAAAATGACACCAGCCGCAGAAAAACGCTTGGTTCATAAACAATCTTTTATATTAAAAAATATAAAAAATTTAAAGCCACAACTTCCAACA
>USJT01000142.1 GCA_900555175.1 uncultured bacterium | reverse complement strand
GCAACTCATAATGACAAACGTATGAGAACAATTTGTCAAATCGGTAATATTGTATTCTCATTGTTGTCGTTAGGAGTGTTCATCCCATTATACACTAGGACGACAATAAATAAAAGACATGCTGCAGAACTTGCGAAATTGGAAGCTGAAAAGCAAAATAATTCGGCTTCATTAAACGCGACAACGTCCTCATCCGGACGAACATCCTCCTCGTCCGCAATGACCGAAACTTCATCAACCGTTCTAAATGATGAATTTACAAGGTCATTAGTCAAGGATAACACAGCGTTTAAGTCATTTTTCAATTCGTAAGGAGAAAATAAATTATGAAAATTCAACAAATTGCCCCACAATTACAACAAGTACAACATAAACAAAATTTAGAAAATTACAAACAAAATAGCAATGATAATGTAAAATTTACAGGTGCTTTTGATGCTGCAACTGTATTTTTAAGATTTTTAGACACAAACCAGGCTTGGGGTGCAAATGCTGTGGATTTAGGATCTATGGTAATCCCTCGTACTACAATTGATATGGTTAAAAGAGGCCCGGCTGCAGGTATGGAAACAGGTAGAAGAGAAGCTTCCGGTACAATTAACCATTCTTTAGTTGGGGTTTATGGTACTCTTGCTGGTGTTGCAATTGCTGCTGCATTAAATAAAAAATATGGTGTTAAGGCTCATAAAATATTTGTTGATGATGATACTATTCAGCTTTTAGGTAAAGCTTGGGATAAGCAAGTTAAAGCCGGAAATAAAGAACCATTACAGGCTTATTTGAAAGATGTATTTGGTTCTGCAGAAACTCGTATCGGTGATGATTGGATAAAAATCCCTGAAAATAACGTTGATGATGTTGTAGAAAAATTCTCTCAAGTATTGAATAAAGAAGAAGCTCCTGTAACAATTTCTAAGGATTTGAAGGCATACGCACGTTCAGTAATTACAAATGCAACAGGTTCTGAAAATACATTCAGACTTGGTAAAGATGCTGCTACTGCATCTTTGGAAAACATTATTGAAAGTGTTTATAATGTTTCTCGTACATTTGTTAATAAAAATGAAAATATTGCAAAAGAATTTGCAAAAGATTTTAAAGTTAATAAATATATTGCAGATTTAAAACATATGAACCTTGGACGTTCAGTTCTCGGTATTGGTATTGCATCTGCTGTCGGTATGTCAATTCAACCTTTGAACATTTATTTGACTAAGAAAAAGACAGGTAGTGACGGATTTGTAGGTGTTGAAGGCCGTGAAAAAGATTATTCAGCAGGCTTTAAAGCATTAAAAGTCGGTGCTGCTGCATTATTTGGTGGTGGTATTTTAGCATCATTAGGTATGCGTGGCGGATTTAAAGGTATTTTAAAGAAAATTCAATTTAAAGGTCTTGTTCCTACATTAGATCAATTTAAGTTTATTTATGGTGTAACAATCATGTCAAGATTTATAGTTGCACGTGATAAGGATGAACTTAGAGAATCTGTTGTAAAAGATGTTTTAGGCTTCTTTAACTGGCTTATTTTAGGTAACTTTGTTGCTAAAATAGCTGCTAATGCTATTGATCAAAATCTTTTGAATTACAGTGAAAAAGAACATGGTAAAGGCTTCTTCAACAAGGTTATAAAAGCTCCTTTGGTTACAAGAGATGAAGTTTTGCATAGAGGCTTGAAAGCAGCTGGTATTAACCCTATTGAAAATGGCAAAGCTCTTTCATTTAAACAATTAATGCAAAAACTTTCTTCAGCTCAAGTTAATGAAGCAATAAGAAAAGAAACAAAAGGAAAGTTAAAAGCATTAAATATTGCTCAAGTTGCAGGTTACTTGTATTCAGGACTTGTATTAGGTGCAGGTATTCCTAGATTGAATATTTATATGACAGATAAATCTGAACAAAAACGTAAAGCAAAACTTGCAGCTGCAAAAGCTCAAAATCAAGGAACAGCAGCAGAAACAGCAACAAATGCAAACAAATCTGAGCAACATGCAAAAGCAAATGCAGCTTCTCCAACATTGAATGAACAATATCAGGCAATGATTAAACCAGAAAACTTAGCTTTTCTAAGCGGTAGAATGTAATTGTTTATAACCTTTTGGGGTAATCTTTAGGAAATTCGTACTGGTTTTCTTGAAGAAGTTTAGTGCAATATGTCCCATCGTTTTTGCAATCATTCAGCAATTCTTCATGCGTTGGATATGGAGTCCCTGTTGGCATACAGTAAAAAGGTCTAACTTGATTACTTGCCACATTACAAGTTTCGCTTTTTCTGCATAGAATAAATGGGTATATATCTCTACCTTTCTCATTTGGAGCTTTTTCCCCATTTATGTCATAATAAATATCATAACAAGCGCCTATTTTAATACTCATTTGTGAACCGTCTACAAAGCGTAATGTTGCCATATTCCTTCCTAATAATTGTCGTTTTTCAATGTCAAAACTTTTGACGTAAGGTTTTATATATGTATTTAAAAAATCGAATGCAGCATCTGAACTATCCGTCTCGCCAATATTCCAATCTTCTCTAGATCCGTAGTCCAATTCTGCATATATAAGTGCCTGATTTATTACGGATACGAATTTTTTTATTCTGGAACTTGCTTCTTGTTTTTTAGTATTTTGAATAAGTGCTGGTATTGTTAGAGCTGCAACAATACCAATAATACCAAGTGAAATCAATACTTCTGCTAATGTAAACCCCTTAACCCCTGTGCTATATCTTAATTTTTCGGGGGGGGGCGATTCTAAAAGCTCTATTCATCGTGTTTTCCTCCTATTTATATATTTATTATTTAATATTTTTGAGAATTTGTCAATATATAAAAAAGTTTTGATAAATTTCTTATCAAAACTTTTTTTAATATATTTTATGATACAAAATAACAATTTATCCTAATTGAGCATTTGCACCTGAAACAACTTCTATGATTTCTTGAGTAATTGCAAATTGTCTTGTTTTATTGTATTCAATTGACAACTCATTAATCATTTTTTCAGCATTGCTTGTAGCTGCTGACATCGCTGTCATTCTGCTTGCAAGTTCACTTGCTTGAGCTTCCAATAGTGCTTGATACAAGATATTTGTCATATACATTGGTACAACTTTTTGCAAGATGTTATGCATATCAGGCATAAATTCCATTAATGGATCTATAACATTATCTTGATGTTTTTCTTCTTCACTATGCAAGTTTGTTAATGGCAAAATTGTCCAATTTTCAACAAAATAACTCATCATATTTTTGAATCTTGTTGTAATAACTTCTATTTTGTCAATTTGATGTCCGACAAAATATTCTGCAATATCTTCTATTACAATCTTTGCACCTTCTCCTGACGGATCATTTGCAACTCCAAGATATGTTTTTGCAATCTCACAATCATAGTCTTTACATTTGCGCTTTAAAGTAGAAATTCCTTTTTGACCAACAATAAACAGAATTGTTTTTATCCCTTGAGATTGATATTCTTTTATTGTTTGTAAAGTCTTTCTTACAATATTTGCGTTGTAAGCTCCTGCAAGACCTTTATTAGATGTAATTACAAGTAAACCTACTGTTTTTACATCTCTTACCTGCAAAAGTTCAGGATAATTGTCTACTGCAGATTTGATTTTCAAACTCTGAGCACTGTATGTTCCAACAGATGCAAGAAGCCTTTTAAACATATCTGTTAATTCAAAAGTAAATGGACGTGATGCTTTAACGGTATTTTCAGCTTTTTTTACTTTAGCTGCTGCAACCATTTTCATCGCACGCGTAATCTTTTGTGTGCTTTTAACGCTTTGTATTCTGTTTTTTATGTCTTTTAAGTTTGCCATTTCTTTACCATAGCTTATAAATACCTATTGGCTCTATAAACTATTATCCTTTCTTTGTTTTGCGATTAGAATGTCTTTTTAAAGTTTGCCAATGCTTTGTTCAACTGTTCTTTATCAGCATCTTCAAGTTTTGCACCGCCATTCAGTCTTAAAACAAGATCTTGCATATTAGTATTCAAGTATGCTACCCATTCTTTTTTGAATTTAGCAATATCAGTATTTGCAACATCATCTAAAACGCCTTCGTTTGCGGCATAAAGAAGTGTAACCTGTTCAGCAACGCTTAAAGGATTATATTGAGGTTGGTTTAATACTTCTGTAAGTTTTTCACCTCTTAATAATTGGTTTTTAGTTGCTTGGTCAAGGTCTGATGCAAACTGAGCGAATGCTTCCAATTCTCTGAACTGAGCCAAATCCAATCTCAATTTACCTGCAACTTGTTTAATACCTTTTGTTTGAGCTGCACCACCAACACG
>USJT01000141.1 GCA_900555175.1 uncultured bacterium | reverse complement strand
AAAAATTGGCCGTTAAGAACGTTTAATTACAATTATCCGCCTGCAAAATTTATTTGGGCAGAAGGTGAAAGAGTTGGTATGGCTACAAACTCTATGGTATCTGAAGGCTGTATCGTATCAGGCGGCGGCTTGTCAAGATGCGTTCTTTCTCCAAAAGTTAAAGTAAACAGTTATTCTCAAATATCTGAAAGTATTTTGATGGAAAATGTTGAAATCGGTCGTCATTCAAAAATTAAGCGTGCAATTATTGATAAAAATGTAGTTGTTCCGCCTAATACAAGAATAGGTTTTAATCGTGAAGATGACATAAAACGCGGTTTCCATGTTTCACCAAACGGTGTTACTGTTGTACCAAAGGGTGCAAAACTGTAAGGTTGTAAATATTGCTTTATTATAAATTTTAAATTAATTGTAAATCTTTATTAATATATAGCGATATTAGAGCAATTATTTACCTTTACATGCTTTATAGATTTGGGTAGAAATATGGCGCTATCAAGTATTGGAACATACATTACAAATACCCCGATATATAAGGGTGTGTCATCTGCTTATCGCAGTGTGCAGCAAAAGGCTCTGGATATAATTCCGGAGGCTGTATATTCTAACGGCAAGGTGATTAGTGGAATTAAAAAGACAGGTGAAAAAATTTCTTCTGCCGAACAAAGGTTAATTCTTGGTGCTTCCGCTTTGATGTCACAACCATTTATTGACGCTCATAACAAAAGTGTTGATGAAAAAACACGAAAAGTATCTGTTGCAAGAACTGTTGCGAAAATTGTTGCAGGTACATTTACAGGTTATTATATCAGAAAAGGTTGTATAAAAGGTATAAAGACGTTATCAGAAATGCCGGGTAAAAATGTTAAAAAGATAAAGACATTGTTTACTCCAAGTAATGCGAAAGACAATACATCTGATCCGTTCTTACAGTATCGTAATGCTATGGGAACTGTTGTTGCATTAGTTGTTATGATGTTTACAAACTTCTTGATTGATGCTCCGTTAACCAAATTCTTGACTAATATGTTTATAAAGCATGGGGAGGATAAGAAATGAAATCACCAGCTCACTTATTCTCTGACTTTATGGCGAAAACCCTGGACAAATGCTTGTTCATACAGGTGTTTTAGGGTGGATTTTGTCATCTCTTGCTCAGGTTACTGCGGTTGTATTAAATGACAAGATTTCTCCGGAACAGAAAACATTTCTTATTCCGCAAGAAGTTGCTGATGCGTTTGTTAACATTGTATCTTTTTATGTAATTACAAGCTCATTTAAAAATCTTGCATCAAAACTTGTTTCTACCGGAAAGTTGACAACTAAGCCTATTAAAGAATTTTTAACAAAACAGGGAGTTAATTCTTCTGAGCATATTGGTAAAATTGGCTTTAATATTGAAAATATGGCTAATTTTAATGATATAAAAGGAGAATATAAATCTTTTAAAAACGGTGTTGATGTTGTTGCAAGTACTGTTGGTTCAATTATTTCTTGTAATATTGTTACTCCGATATTAAGAAATGAATATGCCGCAAAACAACAGAAAAAAGCTATTGCAAAAATGCATGGAACTGATACTCATGAACTAAAATCTCCTAAAGGAATTTCTATGGATTCTTATATGAAGCTTTCTTCTGCTAAGTATTCTTCAGGCTCTTTAAAAGTATAGGAATTTGATTACACCTGCAACTATAAAGCTTATCATAATAAAGAATGCCGCTGTTAATTTGTAAAACGGATCAAAATTGTTTGTATTTGTATTGTTATGTTTAAGCTTGTTAAGGGTACATTTGGCATAATCTGTTTTTAGCTCATTTTTTGTTTTTTGGAATGAAGAGTGTAAGAGCCTTTTAAATGTATAGATATTTTCTAAGTCTTGTCTTGCAAGAGGGTTCGATATCGCTATTTTTTTTATTTTAATACTATCTTGGTTGTCAAGCTCATTATCTACGTAGGCTGAAAGATTTGATCTGAAATCTTTATATTGTTTGGTAATATATGGATTTTCTATTTCTTCATTTTGAATTTCCATAAATTTGTTTATCATATTTTGCATGGAAATATATTTTTCCATACATTCTGAACAATTTTCAAGATGTTCTTTTACGTATTCTTTAAGTTTTGAGCTTAGAGAATCTTCTATATAGAAATTAAGTAAAGCGGTAACTTGTTCACAAGTGAGTTTATGTTTCATAAAATTTTTCTCCTTTTATATGTATGCTTTTAAGTCTTCTTGTAATTTTCCTCTGGCTCTTGCAATTCTTGATTTTACTGTTCCTATGCTTGAGTGGGTAGCTTTTGCTATTTCTTCATAGCTTAGCCCTTGCAATTCTCTTAAAATAATTGCAATTCTAAATTGCTCAGGAAGCTCAAGTATTGCATTTTTTATTATATTTTCGAGCTCTGAAGAAATACATTTTTCATGGGGTTTGCATTTTTTGTCTAAAAGTTGAAATTTTATCGGCGGACTGTCTTCTGATTCTTCATCTATGGAGACAGTTTCAATTTTCCGTTGTGCTTTTCTAAGTTCATCATAAAACAGATTGGTTACTATTTGATTAAGCCAGCTTTTGAAAAGCTTTGGATTTTTTAGATTTTGAATATTTTTTGCTACACGCAAAAGTGCTTCTTGAGTTAGTTCCGAGACATTTTCTTTGCCACGACTAAGATAAGAAAATGCTGCAAATACGTTTTTTTGTTCACGTCTTATTATCTCTTCAAGAGCTTTAAAATCATTTTGCTGGGTCAAAACGACAAGTTCTTCCAGAGGCATTTTCTTATACTGTAATTTATTGCCTGACATAAATTTCTCCTTACAACCATAGTAAGAAATTTTTATCAGTAAATGCTCATTCGTTATTACATAGCCAGTAGAATATATTTTTTATTTAACAATTTTAATTAGCACTAATATAGCCGTTTAGAGCTGTGTATGCCGCAACATAAGGTGATGCAAGATAAATTGAACCTTCAACATTACCCATTCTGCCTCTAAAGTTTCTGTTTTGAGTTGCAAGACAAACTTCACCATCTGCAAGTGTACCGGCATGAACTCCAACACAAGGTCCGCAGCCTGGAGGTAAAATTGTTGCGTTTGCTTCTACAAATATTTTTATTAAATCTTCGTCTAATGCTTGTAAATAAATATCTTTTGATGCAGGACAAATCAGCATTCTAAGATTTGGATTAATTTTTTTGCCTTTCAAAATTTTTGCAACAATACGCAAATCTTCAATACGTCCGTTTGTACATGTTCCGACAAAAACCTGATCAACTTTGATATCTTTCAATTCTTCAACAGGTTTTGTATTATCAACTGTGTGAGGGCAAGATACTGTGTGTGGAATATCTTCTGCATTAATTTTTATAACACGTTCATAAACCGCATCTTCATCAGGTTTTATACTTCTGAATTTGTCTTCTCTGCCTCTTGATTTTAAAAATTCTTTAGTTTTTTCATCAGCAACAAACAGACCTGCTTTAGCACCAGCTTCTACTGCCATATTTGCAAGTGTAAATCTTTCAGACATTGTCATATTATCTATTGTGTCACCGCAAAATTCTAATGCTTTATATGTTGCACCATCTGCACCAATCATACCGATAAGATAGAGCATCAAATCTTTTGAACATATTCCGTCTTTAAATTTTCCGTTAACTTCAATTTTGAATGTTGCAGGGACTTTAAGCCAAGTTTTGCCAAGTGCCATAGCAACTGCAATATCAGTTGAGCCCATACCTGTTGCAAATGCTCCAAGTGCACCTGATGTGCAGGTGTGAGAATCTGCTCCGACTAAGATTTCTCCCGGATTTACAAATGTTTCAACAAGTCTTTGGTGGCAAACTCCTGCTCCGACATCTGATAAAACCGCACCATATTCTTTTGAAAAATCTCTTAATACTGTATGAGTATTAGAAAGTTCTTTTCTTGGGCTTGGAGATGCGTGATCTATAAATAGAATTGTTTTTGACGGATTATTTAATTTACTTTTGCCTAATTTTTTAAATTCTTGAACGGTTAAAGGACCTGTTCCGTCTTGTACGGCACATACATCTACTTTTGCAATAACAAGTTCCCCTGCTTTAACTTTTTTCCCAGCATGTTCTGATATAATTTTTTCTGCTAAAGTTTGTCCCATAACCATTCTCCTTTTAATATCGCTTTTACCTTTTGTAAGGTTTAGTTTTTCTTATTTTAGCACAAAAAAAAACGACTATCATAATAAGTCGTCAGAATAAAAGGGGAAAGGAAACAAAATAAAAATATTTAATAAAGTTATGAAAAGTATTAAATAAATTAACCGAAAGTCTTGAATGTAGATTCAGTGTTCTTTTC
>USJT01000140.1 GCA_900555175.1 uncultured bacterium | reverse complement strand
AGATTTTGCTGATATAAAACCTGATGATACCGTAATAGAAATTGGACCGGGAGTCGGATTTGTAACAGAGCAATTGGTAAAGCATGCCAAACGTGTTATTGCAATAGAATTGGACGAAGAAGCTATAAAAGAGCTTAAAAAACTTGATGCTCCAAATCTTGAAATAATCCATAATGATATTTTGAAACAAGATTTGTCAGAATTGGCTGAGGGTAAAGTTAAAGTCGTTGCAAATATTCCATATTATATTACAAGTCCTATTATTGCTCATTTGCTTGGCGAAGTTGATGATTTGAATAACAAAAACAGAAATAAAATAACTGATATTTTATTTATGGTTCAAGAAGAAGTTGCAAGAAGAATGACTGCAAATGAAAATTCCTCAGGCAAACAATACGGACTTTTGACTATTCTTTCTCAATTTTGGGCAGATGTAAAAATTATGAAACTGGTTGGCAGACGCTCATTTTATCCGGCTCCAAAAGTAAATTCCGCTTTGGTAAAACTTGTTGTGAGAGAAAAACCTTTGCTTGATTTAACGGATTATTCTCATTTTAGAAAAACTGTTAAAGCAGGATTTTCTCAACGTAGAAAAAATATTAAAAATTGTCTTTTATCTGCAGGATTTTCAAAAGAAAATATTCAAAATGCTCTTGCAAAACTAAATCTCGATGAAAATGTAAGAGGTGAAAAACTCTCAATAGAAACTTTTGGGAAATTGTCGGAGGCTTTATTAAATAATGGAAATTAAAATTCAATGTCCTGCAAAAATTAATTTGACACTGAAAGTTTTAGGTAAAAGAGAGGACGGATTTCATAATATTGAAAGTGTTATGCAGACAATAAGTTTGTATGATTATCTGACAATTACAACTGAAAAATCTGACAAGTTTGAAATAAATCTATCAGGTAACAATACTGAAATTCCATATAACGAAAAAAATCTTGTTTATAAAGCTGCAAAATTATTTATAGATAATACAAATTTGCAACATTACAAAATTAGTATTTATATAGATAAAAATATCCCTGTTGCAGCAGGTCTTGCAGGTGGAAGTACAGATGCTGCAGGAACTCTTTTCGGGTTAAACGAGATTTTTGACAGACCTTTATCAAGAGAAAAATTGCATGAATTATGCGCTCAGCTCGGTTCTGATTTGAATGTGTGCCTTGAAGGCGGAAGGCTTATGACAAAAGGACGTGGTGAAATTTTAGAAAATCTACCATTTGAAAATTTCACGCTTTCTTTGATTAAACCAAAAAATTTAGGAATAAGCGCAAAAGAAGCTTATACAAAATTTTCTCAAAAAAAATCTCAGAATTTTCAATCAAAATTCGGTTCAAACGAAAATTTTAAAAACGATCTTGAATGGGCTGTTGTAGATGATTATGACGAATTACAAAAGATAAAACAGCTATATCCGACATCGATTATGTCAGGCTCAGGTTCAACTTATTATGTTATAGATGATAAATTTTATCCTCTTGACGGGTATTGGGTGAAAAATAATTTAGAGGCAATAAAAGAAGGTGTAAAAAAAGTTCCCCATTAATTAAATGAGGAACTCTTTTTTATATATTCGATTATGAATTATTTTACAATTACAGGTTCAGGATCGTGACAATCTTGTTTGAATTTTACTGCTTCTGTATATTTGCCAAAGAATGGTGTATATTTAACTCTTGGTCTTACTCTTGAATGTCTGCCGTTTGTATCTCCATCACAATCAAGTTCGATTTGAGCATCTTTTAAAAGTAACAATTCAGGATGTTTTTTAACTAATGCTTCATCTGCAAGAAGATCTGAGAAGTCTGAGTAAACTCTCATTGTTTCACCGACTTTTGGCATTGTGTTCAATGCGAAGTTTGTTACACCGTGTTTTAATTTTTCTGCGTGTACGTATGCTTTTAAAACTTTGCCGTCAGGTTTTTTACCGTTTATTGTTTTAACTTTAGCAAGTGTAACTTTTGTCCAATCATCGCCTCTTTTTACTGTGTGATCACAATATTCTGATTGCCAAGTTTCAACAGGACATGGTTCTGGTTTTTCAATTACCGGTGTATTTGGTCTTGAATTGTCATCAGGAGCTTTGTCCGGTAATTTATCAGGTTCTGCATTTGGTCTTGGTTTACGTTCTTGTGGTACAGCCGGTGCATAAACTTTGTCTTCTTGTTTTCCTTTATCTTTTATAAGATTCATTGTTGCAAGTCCAAGTCCAAGACCTACACTTGCTCCGGAAATTGCACCGTTACGTGCTGTTAATCCTGCTTTTGCCTTTGCAGTTGCTGTGTCTGTTGCAGTTGCTGTATCAGTTGCTGTTGATGATTCTATTATATTGCCTGCTTCATCATAAATGTTTGCTGTTGCATTTGATGTAGAGGTTGCTGTTGATGTTGCTTTTGCAACAACGTTAGTTGCAAGAACTCCTGTTGCTCCAAGAGCTGCGCCAATACCTGCACCTGTTGCTGTCATACCTGCAACATATAGGCCTCTGTATAAATTTGTGTCATCTTTTTCATAATCAAGATTTGATTTCTTTGCTATGTTTTTGATAACACTTGCATTTACGCCTTCTTCAGCTGCTACTGCTCGTCTTTCTTTTAAGCTTAAGTGATAGTTTTCAACTTCGCCTTCAGTTGTATGTTTGTTTGCATATTCTACTGCTTTTGTTTTAAATTTATCACTTGAGAAATTGCCGTTTTCATCATAGAAGTAATCTTTGTGTGATTCAACGAATGCACGAGTTTTTTTGCCTCTTACGTATTCGTTTTCAACTAATTGAGAATCTGCAGCTTCTTTAGCTTCTTTTCTGCTCATTCCTTGTTCTCTGTATTGAGAAATAAGAGTTTTACGTTGTTCTTTTCTTTCTTTTTCTGCTGCTTTGTATGCTTTTTTGTCCATGAAAACTTGTGTACCTTTTACTTGTTCTTTGTTGTACAAGTTTTCAACGTAATTTTCTGCCAATTTCTTAGCTTGTTTTTCTGTATTAACTTCTTCTAATGTTCCTTTTTTGGCTACGCCGTATTTTGAAAAACTGTCTTCAGCTTTTTTTTCAGCTTCTTTTATGTCATCTTTTGAATTAAACTGTCTTTCAAATTTTTCATCTTTAGGTTGTTCTTTTTCAACTTCAAGACCTTTCATTTCCTTTTCTTTCTTTTCTTGAGGCTGACCTACTGGTACTGTAATTCCCATTGATGAAAGTTGTTTTTTATTAGCTTCAACTTGAGCCCCCCATTTTTCTTTAAATTCTGCGGCATAATCTTTGCCCAAGAATGATAAACTATCAATACTCATTTTTTCCCTTTCCATTTCCTCGTTAAAAGAAATTTTAATTTTTAATATCCCCTATGCATTTATAAAAAATTTTTGTCTTGAAAAATTGCATGATTGTGAACTTTATTCTTAATATTTGTTAACAATTATATTCATAAGGACTATTCACAAGCTGAAAATTATGGTGTATTATAAACTTATGACTGTATTAGAGGTTAGAAATCTTAATTTGGGCTTTAATTGTGAATGTGGTTTCAGACAGGCATTGTTTGATGTTTCTTTTTCTCTTGAAAAGGGTAGAATGCACGCGCTTGTCGGAGAATCAGGGTGCGGAAAAACTCTTAGTGCAATGAGTATTTTACAATTACTCCCTAAAAATGCTCAAATTAAAGGCGGTGAAGTTATATTTAAGGGTAAAAATCTTTTTAGAGCTTCAAAAAATGAAATGCAGCATATTAGAGGAGCTAAAATTGCTTTAATTCCGCAAGATCCTATGACTTCGTTAAATCCTTTATATACTGTCGGTGATCAGCTTTTAGAGGTTATTAAAATTCATCAGGGCTTGAGAGGGAAAGAGGCTTTTGATAAAGCCGTTGAGTCTTTGGAAACTGTACAAATCCCTTGTGCTGCTGAAAGAATGAAGGCGTATCCGTATGAATTTTCAGGTGGAATGAAGCAACGTGCAATTATTGCTATGGCGCTTGCTTGTGAGGCTGAAATATTAATTGCAGATGAACCTACGACCGCTTTAGATGTTACAATTCAAGCTCAAATTATGAATTTGTTAAAAGAAATTCAATCCCAAAAAGGTACTTCAATTCTTTTAATTACTCATGATTTGGCTCTGGTTGGTGAAAATGCCGATTATGTATCGGTTATGTATGCAGGCAGAATTGTTGAAACTGCACCGGCAAAAGAATTTTTTGCAAACCCGAAACATCCTTATTCAAACGTACTTTTAAAATCTTTGCCTTCAAATAAAAATTCTCGTTTAGAAACAATTAACGGGCAGCCGCCGACTATTATGCAGGATATTTCAGGTTGTCGTTTTCCTCCGAGATGCACT
>USJT01000139.1 GCA_900555175.1 uncultured bacterium | reverse complement strand
TGCCGATGGTGCTTCTACTAACTGCGGAGAACTTTCATTAGGTAAAAACGTAATTGTAGCGTATATGCCTTGGGAAGGTTATAACTACGAAGATGCTATTCTATTATCAGAAAGATGCGTTCACGATGACATCTTCACATCAGTTCACATTGAAAAATTAGAAATAGATGCTCGTCAAACAAAACTAGGACCTGAAGAAATTACACGTGAAATTCCAAACGTTTCAGAAGATGCTTTGAGACACTTGGATGAACGTGGTATTGTCAGAATCGGTGCCAGAGTTTATGCAGACGATATATTGGTAGGTAAAGTTACACCTAAAGGAGAATCTGAACATCCGCCTGAAGAAAAACTTTTACGTGCAATCTTCGCTGAAAAAGCAAGAGATGTAAAAGATAACTCATTAAGAGTTCCTCACGGAGAAGGCGGTAGAGTTCTCGATGTTAAGGTATTCGACAGAGAAAAAGGTGACGAATTACCACCTGGAGCAAATACAGTTATCAGAGTTTACATCGCTCAAAAACGTAAAGTATCAGTAGGTGATAAACTTTCAGGACGTCACGGAAACAAAGGTATCGTATCAAGAATATTACCGAAAGAAGATATGCCATTCTTACCTGACGGAACTCCGGTTGATATCGTATTGAACCCACTAGGTGTACCTTCTCGTATGAACGTAGGTCAGACTTATGAATTGTTGTTAGGTTTGGCTGCATACTTGACAGGCAACTATTATGAAACACCATCTTTCGATGAAAGATACGGTGATAACCAATCAGAAATAGCAACTAAAGCTGAATTACTAAAAGGTATTAAAGAATCAGGTTGTGATTGGGTAAATGAAGACGGTAAAGTAAGACTTATCGACGGTAGAACAGGTGAACCGTTTGATGAACCTGTTGCAGTAGGTCTTTCTTATATCCTTAAACTTGTCCACCTTGTAGATGATAAAATCCACGCTCGTTCTACAGGTCCATACTCACTTGTTACTCAACAGCCTTTGGGTGGTAAAGCTCAATTCGGTGGCCAGAGATTCGGTGAAATGGAAGTTTGGGCACTGGAAGCTTACGGTGCAGCATATACTCTACAAGAGATGTTAACTATCAAATCAGATGATGTTAACGGTAGAAACAGAGCTTATGAAGCAATCGTAAAAGGTGATAATATTCCAAGACCGGGTATTCCTGAATCATTCAAAGTACTTGTAAGAGAATTACAAAGTATCGGTTTGGATATTACGGTAGCGAAAAAAGACGGTCAAGAAGTTGACTTAATGACTGATATGGATGATTTGAGAAAATCAGCTCCAAGAAGAGTTCTATCAGATATGGATTCTGAGTTATTAAACATCAATTTCTTTGAAACACCGACTACATTCGGAGATATATAGGAAGTTTTAGAAGACAAGAGGGCGAAATAAAAAAGCCCTCCTGACTTCCGATATATTCAAGAACTTCTTAAAACTAACAATACAAAAGGAGATATAAATGTCAACAAGTATAGATTATTTTGACTATATACGAATTAGTATCGCTTCACCGGAAAGAATACTTAAATGGTCATACGGCGAAGTTA
Source organism: uncultured bacterium (assembly GCA_900555175.1). GTDB lineage: Bacteria > Cyanobacteriota > Vampirovibrionia > Gastranaerophilales > Gastranaerophilaceae > Stercorousia. The sequence goes on along the minus strand of USJT01000139.1, from coordinate 2,800 downwards.
CTAAACCGGAAACAATCAACTACCGTACATTGAAACCAGAAAGAGACGGTTTGTTCTGCGAAAGAATTTTTGGACCATCAAAAGACTGGGAATGCTATTGCGGTAAATATAAAAGAGTAAGACACAAAGGTATTATTTGTGAACGTTGCGGCGTTGAAGTTACAGATTCTAAAGTAAGACGTCAAAGAATGGGACACATTAAGCTTGCAGCTCCTGTTTCTCATATTTGGTTCTTGAAAGGTATTCCTTCTTATTTAGGCTTACTTTTGGATATGACTTTAAAAGATTTGGAACAAGTAATTTACTTCAACAATTACGTTGTTCTTAATCCGGGCGAAAGCGAATTCAAAAAATTACAATTGTTGTCTGAAGAAGAATACGAAGATTATATGGCTGAACACGAAGATTCAACTCTTAAAGTAGGTATCGGTGCTGAAGCCATCAAAGAACTTCTTTCAGAAGTAAATACAAAAGAATTGGCAGAAGAAATCAGAACTGAATTAGCCGGAAATGTAAATTCAGTTCAAAAGAAAAGTAAACTTATTAAACGTTTAAGATTATTAGATTCATTGATTTCATCTGAAACAGATCCGACTTGGATGATATTGGATGTACTTCCTGTAACTCCTCCGGATTTAAGACCAATGGTTCAATTAGACGGCGGACGTTTTGCAACATCTGACTTAAACGACTTGTACAGACGTGTAATCAACAGAAACAACCGTTTACAAAGATTGTTGGAAATGGGCGCACCTGAAATTATCGTAAGAAACGAAAAACGTATGTTACAAGAAGCAGTAGATGCTTTGATTGATAACGGCAGACGCGGAAGAACTGTTGTTGGACCAAACAACAGAGCATTAAAATCATTATCTAACATTATTGAAGGTAAACAAGGTCGTTTCCGTCAAAACTTGTTAGGTAAACGTGTTGACTACTCAGGTCGTTCAGTAATCGTTGTAGGTCCTCAATTAAAATTGAACCAATGCGGTTTACCAAAAGAAATGGCAATCGAATTATTTAAACCATTTGTTGTTAATAAATTGATTGAAAGAGGATATGTTCAAAATATAAAATCAGCTAAGAAAAAGATAGAACGTTCAGAAGCTGTAGTTTGGGATATCTTGGAAGAGGTAATCGATGGACACCCTGTATTACTAAACCGTGCCCCGACTCTTCACAGACTAGGTATTCAGGCATTTGAACCAAAATTAGTAGAAGGTCGTGCAATTCAGTTACACCCATTGGTATGTACAGCATTCAACGCCGACTTTGATGGTGACCAGATGGCTGTTCACGTACCTTTGTCAATCGAAGCTCAAACAGAAGCAAGAATGTTAATGTTAGCAACTAACAACATCTTAGCTCCTGCAACAGGTAAACCTATTATCACTCCTACACAGGATATGGTATTGGGTATGTACTATCTGACTATTTTGAAAAATCCAGAAATGGCACCAAAAGGTTATTTTTACAACTTCCAAGATGCAATTTCAGCTCTTGAAGTCGGTGTAATCGATCTTCACGATAAAATCGTTGTAAGAGATGAACACGGCCAAAGAATTGAAACAACTGCAGGAAGAATTATTTTCAACGAAGCAGTTAGAGAAGCATTGGCATAAACCAAAAATTAAATAGGCAGGAGGTTAATAAATACCTCCTCCTAATAAAAATAATAAGCTATGTTATTATAAAAAAAGGAAATATATAATGGAAACAACATACACACATGGTAAAAAAACTGTAGATTTCATTAACAAGCAAATGGATAAAAAAGGATTAAACAATTTGCTTTCACAAATGTATCTGGAGTTTGGCGGAGCAAAAACCGCAGAATTGGCTAACAGCCTTAAAAACCTTGGCTATAAGTATGCTACAAAATCCGGAACAACTATTTCAATTGCAGACTTGCAAGTTCCGGCGATAAAAAAAGAGCTGTTAAAAGAAGCCGAAACTGAAATCGAAAAATCAACAAACAGATATTTAAAAGGTGAAATTACCGAAGTTGAAAGATACACAAAAGTTATTGATACTTGGTCTGAAACGACAGCAAAATTAACTTCTCAGGTAGTTGAAAACTTTGATAAATTAAACCCGGTATATATGATGGCATTCTCTGGTGCCAGAGGTAACTTATCACAGGTATCACAGCTGGTTGGTATGAGAGGTTTGATGGCTGACGCACAAGGTCAAATCATCGACTTACCTATTAAATCAAACTTTAAAGAAGGCTTATCCGTTACCGAATACATCATTTCATCATACGGTGCAAGAAAAGGGCTTGTAGATACAGCGTTGAAAACAGCCGATTCAGGTTATTTGACAAGACGTTTGGTAGACGTTGCACAAGACGTTATTATACGTGCAGATGATTGCCATACTACAAAATCAATTAACATGAAACCTATCACTGACGGCGATAACGTAATTGTTCCTTTAATCGACAGATTGTTAGGTAGAACAATTGCAGAAGATATCGTTGACACAGATGGTACAGTTCTTGTAAAAGCCGGCACAACAATGAACAGAAGCGATATTCAAAAAGTTAAACACTTGAACCTTCAAGAATTGAGAGTACGTTCAGGTTTGACTTGCGGACTTGAATATGGTATCTGCCAAAAATGTTACGGTTGGGCAATGACAACTCAAAAATTGGTTGATATCGGTGAAGCAATCGGTATTATCGCAGCTCAATCAATCGGTGAACCTGGTACACAGCTTACAATGAGAACATTCCACACAGGTGGTGCTGTTGGCGTTAAAGATGCAATTAAAGAAGTAATTGCAAAACAAGACGGTG
>USJT01000138.1 GCA_900555175.1 uncultured bacterium | reverse complement strand
GAAATGGTTGAAAAACCGTTTCCAAAAATTCAAAAAAATACAGACGCAATTGTAAAAGTAACTTTATCTTCTATATGCACAAGCGATTTACACATAATAAGAGGGTGTGTTCCTGCTGCAAAAAACGGGGTTGTACTCGGACATGAATTTGTAGGAGAGGTTGTTGAAGTCGGGGAAGATATCAAAAATTTTGTACAAGGCGACAGAGTTGCCGTAAATTGTGAAACCTTCTGCGGAGAATGTGAATTTTGCAAACGAGGATTTATAAATAATTGCATAAACGGCGGTTGGGAACTCGGTTGTAAAATAGACGGATGTCAGGCTGAATATGTCAGAGTACCTCTTGCAGATAACGGGTTGAGCAAATTGCCTGATAATGTCAGTTATGAAAACGCTTTATTTGTAGGTGATATTTTATCAAGCGGTTATTGGGGCGCAGAGCTTTGCGAAATAAAAAAAGGTGATATTATTGCGGTAATAGGTGCAGGACCTGTCGGACTTTGTGCAATGCAGTGCGGGAAATATCTCGGGGCTGAAAAAGTTATTGCTATTGATATTGATAAATCAAGACTTGAGCTTGCCAAAAAGCTTGGATTCGCAGATTATATCGTGAAATTTGAAGATTGCGAAAAAGAAATTAAAGCCCTAACAACATACGGAGCAGATGCCGTAATAGAAGCTGCAGGCTCTGATGAGACATTTGAACTTGCATATAAAATTGCAAGACCAAACGCAATTGTCGCAATCGTTGCGATGTATGAAAAAAATCAAATTCTCCCATTACCGAAAATGTATGGAAAGAATTTGATTTTTAAAACTGGCGGTGTTGATGCAATTCATTGTAAGGAGCTTGTCAAACTTATTTCTGAAGGGAAAATTTCAACAGACTTTTTAATTACGCACAAATTTAATTTTAAAGATATTAAAAAAGCTTATGAAATTTTTGAACAAAAACAAGACCATTGTTTGAAAGTTGCTATTGAATATTAGTTATATAAAGCACGATTTAAAAATTTGCACAACAACTTATAACCTGCTTTTGTCGCCTTGCTGTCTCTTAGAGCGTTCAAAAGTATAAAATCATGGCATGTGTTATTAATTCTTACACAAGCCGTATCAATTCCTGCTTCAATAAGCTTTCTGGCATACGCTTCACCTTCATCTCTCAAAACATCATTCTCCGCAGTAATCACCAATGCGGGCGGAAGTCCATACAGTTCACTAACCTCAGCTTTTAAAGGTGAAACGTAAACTTCTTTTCGCTTGTTTTTATCAGGAACATAGCTGTCAAAGAAATATTCCATAGCTTTTTTGGTAAGCCAAGGACCGTTTTTAAATTCTTTATAAGAATCAGAATTCATATCAGCATCAGTCACTGGATAAATTAATGCCTGAAAACATAATTTCGGGCCGCCTTCTTTTTTCATTTTGATAAGCGCAGCAGCAGCAATATTACCTCCTGCACTGTCACCTGCGATTGCAATACGCTCGGAATTTATATTATAATCGCCTCCGTTATTCGCAAAATAATTCACTGTATCACAAATTTGATTTAACGCTTCAGGGTACTGAAATTCCGGCGCACGATTATAATTTACAAAAGCAACAACTGATTTTGTATAATTTGCAATAGTTTTTATCGTCATATCAAACGCATCAGCATCACCCATAACCCAGCCGCCGCCATGACAATAAACAATTAACGGCAGCTTTTCATCGTTTGTCCCAACAGGTCTTACAAGGCGAACACTTATTTCACCGTGTTCCGTATTAAAAATTGAGACATCATCAACCTGAGCTTCTATTTGAGAATAAAATTCCTTTTGCAAATCACATAAAAATTTTCGAGCATCTTCAGGTGTAATCTCATAAACAGGCTTGCCGCCTCTTGATTCTACGTTATCAATAAATGTTTGTGTAATGTTATCCAAATACGGTTTAACCATAAATTCCTCCTTTTTCGGAAATGATTTCCGAAAATACAAACTTTTGGTATTAGCTATCGGACTAACTTTTAAAAAATAATTTTTCGCACACATAGCTAATAGAAATTTTTTATAAATCGATTAATCATAAATTTGCTATGAAAAAATTATTTCTTTTATTCTTTATATTTCTTGTTGGAATTTCAACCCAAGCCCAAACCTGCACGACTTGTGAGGAACAGGTAATTGCAAGAGAACACATGTTTTGCGAAAAAGGAGCATTAAACAATAATGTAACCATTACAAATTTGCGAAACATAATCTGCAAGGGTAACGTTTTTAAAGTCGCTTTTGACTGTAAATTCCGTTCAGAATGTGCAAAAGCAGGAGAAAGAGTAAATTTTTCAGTTCCTAATGCAATATACACTCAGGAAGGAACTTTGCTAATTCCTGCCTGCTCAAAAGTTGTCGGCACAATTATAAGAATAGAAAAACAAAGAGTTCCAAATAAAAACGCCAGAGTATATCTGAATTTTGAATATCTGATACTTCCTGACGGAACTGCAATTCAAATGTCTGCCAAACCATTCACTAAAGATTCTTCATTAAAAGAAGGTCCTTGGCATACAACAGGAAAATTAGTAGCATACACACTAGGTTTAGGTGTTGTTGGTGCAGGTGCGGGTACAGGTTTTGCATTTATTCCAAACCCTGCAAAACTCGGTGTCGGTTTTGCAATCGGTATTCCTGTCGGTACAACTGTCGGCTTGATTACAGGTTTGATTACCCCCGGACTTAAATATCACGCAAAACAGGGTGAAGAAATCCCGATAATATTATGCGAAGATTTATGTATAAACAAACAGTGCCAATAATTTTTGTTTGATGTAAGATAGAAATGTAAAAGATTTAATAAACTAATAGCGGCATCGTCTAGGGGTTAGGATAGCAGATTCTCATTCTGTTGACACGGGTTCAATTCCCGTTGCCGCCGATTTTATCAAAATCTCCTCTGACTTTAACTTTTGCGAAATCATCCGCTTGTAAAAGAGAATCTCTTAATATCAAATCTCCACCGACATATCTTAAAAGCGGAAATGATTTTAATGCAGATTCTGAAAAATCAGCATCTCCTCCAATAGAAATTAAACTTGGCAAAGATTTTATATGAGATTTGTAAAAATCTGCATCTTCACCAACAAATAGCAATGATGGCAGATTTTCTATTGATGTTTCTGAAAAATTCGCATTACCCCCGATTGATTCTAATTTTGGCAATGATTTTATTTTTGATTTCCCAAAATTTGCATTTCTTCCAATTTTTTTCAATTTCAGTAAATCTTCAATTTTAACTTCATCAAAATCAGCATCCCTACCAATTGATTCCAAACTCGGCATTGATTTAACTTGTGAATCAACCAAATAAGCATCATGACCTATTACTTTCAATTTTGGAACCTCTTTTATTTTGGAATCCGAAAAATTCGCAAACAATCCGACATAGGTCAAATTCGGCATAGATACAATCTGAGAATTTGCTAAATTTAAAGCTCCTTTTACTAACATTAAATTTGGCAAAGAATTCCCTTGAGAATTTCTTAAATCTGCGTTTCCATTGATATATTTAACATTTTCCAACAATTTGTTTTCATCTATTCCAAGATTTGCAAATGTAAAATCAGATGATGGCTGTTCATATTTTGATAAAATTAAAAACCCTTCATCATCTTCTTTTACGTCTATATTAAAATATTTAAAAATAGATTTAACATCATTGTTTTCTATTTCAGGCTTCAAATATTCTTTAATTTTTGCCATTTTTTGTTTAATTTTATCGGCTTCAATCAGTTCTTCTCGAGTATCTTTAGACAAATCAAATTGATTTTGGTTAATATATTCTTCAACTTTATCCAAATAAATTATTGGAATTTTACCGTCATTATTTTTCCCTTGAACTTCTTCAACCTTATTCCCGATTAATCTCAAACAGATTTTTGGCTTACCGTTTTCAAGATAAATATGAAAATCTCCCATTTTCAAATAGTTTTCGGCTTGGAATGAATGTGTACTCCAGTTTTTGTATGACAATGATTTTAAGCGTTCGACATTTTTATCAAAGTTTGCTAAATCATGTGTTTTTGAAGGAATAACTATCCATCTGCCTTCATCAACATCTTTTTTAGAATTTTGTAAATAAAATTCTCTCAATTTTGTTGTATAAATTTTATTCAAATTAAATTGAAATTTAGGATCTGTTTTTGTATTTTTCTCAATATCACTAATACATTCATCAAGAACTTTTTTATTCAAAACAGGGAGCAATTTGTCGTTATCGGATTTCAAATTTTTCGTTACCGCATCCAATATCAGTAATGAAGTTGTATCTGAGAAATTTTTATTTTCATAAAGTATATAATCAGACCATTCTTTAAGCATTTCTTTTCTTTGGAGTTGTGTTTC
>USJT01000137.1 GCA_900555175.1 uncultured bacterium | reverse complement strand
GTTTTAAGGTCTCCTGTATTCAAATAATAATTCAAAAAACAAAATTAACCGATAATACTTTGAACATAATCGCCTTTAAAATAATGTAATAGAATGTTCAAATCAATTTCAAGAAAATTTCTTATCTCAAAATAAGAAGGATATTCCCGAATATCGGAATTTATCATTGAAATCATAAACGATGCCCAATGAGCTCTTATATCGTAATCTTTTATCGCATCAAAAAGAATTTTTGCTTTATTAATATTATCAGACAAAAGCTCATAATATGCGTTTTCAAGCATATATCCGTTTTTTATAAAAAATTGCTGACAGTCTTTATCTAAATCCGTCAACAATTTTTGTTTAGCATTTTTATAATTCAAATCCATAAAACTAATTAATATTTATTATCATCATTAAAGCTAAAATCAGGCATCATCGAATTCATCATCATAGCCTGCATTAATCTCGGATCAACATTTTTGCCTTGTTGAGCCTGAGACATTAACATCGGAAGCATATTCATCATACTGTTATTATTATTGTTATTATTATTCCCGAGCAACATATTTAATTCAGCCATTTTTGGATCTTGATTTTGCATCATTTGAGCGATTTGCGCATATTGGTTTTGTTGATTTTCAGATTGAACAGTCAGGTTTAACCCTGCATCTTTCAAAGTTTTGATAGCTTGCAAAACTTCTTCATCACTAACTTGCGCAATCTTTTCACCTGATTCAGCTTCTGATTTATTGTTATCAAAGTTTTTAATTTTTTGAAGTTCAGGTTGTTCAAGATTTTCTTTTTGATTAATTGTTTCTTTTATGTTGGTAAGTTGTTTTTGTTTAACTTCTCTATTTAATTCCGGAGACAAACCATTCCCGTAAGGAGCTCTTATGAATTTATCAAGATCAGACAATTCTTCTTTTGGAGCAGCAGTAGCTTCAGGCGGCTTGCATGCCGGCCCATCAGTTAAGCAATCTCTACCTTTTGTTGCATAATCTACAAGATATTGGTTATGATTTAATGCAATAACTTGTTCATAAGCCGCAACAGCCTGATCTTTCATATTTATGTGAGTATAAGCCATTGCCATATAATAATAAGCAAGAGCATTAGACGGATCTTTTTTTACTAAAGAAAACAATTCTTGCAAACATCCTGTGTAATTTCCTGCTTTATATTTTGCAGTAGCACTTTTTATCGTTGCATTAGGATAATAAACTTTGTTAGGGTTCAATGCATCAGGCATAACAGAAGAAGAAGCTTGTCCCTGAGAAGTTCCTGCATCGACAGAACCGCCAATCGGTTGTAATTGGTTTACATCTCTTCCGTATGCATAAGTTGTAGCAAACATTGCTAATACAGATAATGTTAAAATTATTTTCTTATTCATAGATATATCCTTTTTTCTCTTCTTAATTATTTTTTTGAATAAATCAAGCTTTTATCTTATTATATACCATTTTTTTTAATAATCATAATGTAAATATATGATTTATCTCAAACTAAATTTACAACCGCAATAATTTTGGCGATACAAACCTAATTCTCTGGACAATTTATTTGTTTTCAAAAATCCGTCCTTCTTTTTAAAATCTATTGCCAGATAATTCAGATTATACTTTTGAGCGATTTCATTTCCGATAGAAGTTAGTTTTGCAAAACTTTTGTGAGGACTGATTACTATTGAAGTTGTAAAATTTTCGATATTATTAGCTTTTGCAAATTCAGCAGTTTTAATCAAACGCATTTCAAAACATTTGTCACAGCGTTTGCCCTTTTCAGGTTCATTTTCAAGACCTTTTACATAATCAAAATATTTATCAGGTTCGTAATTTTCGACAATTAATTCACACCCAAGATGCTTACACAAAATTTCCTCAGCTTCCAGTCGCTTTTGATACTCAGTATCAGGATAAATATTCGGATTATAAAAATATGAATAAACCTGATATCCCATATCTTGTAAATAAGATATAGGATATCCTGAACAAATTGCGCAACATGTGTGAATAACTATTTTATCTTTTTTCTGCTCCAAGTTTTTTCACCATTTCCTTTAATTCTTTATACGGTTTAACTCCAATATAAACATCATTTCCAATCATCATACTAGGAGTTCCGTTTATACCGTGTTTGTAAGCAAAGTCAATATCTTGTCTTAATTTTTGAGCTGTCTCAACACTATTTGCATCCTGTTGTAGTTTTTGAAGATCAAAGCCCATATTCTTAGCCAACTTCAAAATTTCAGCTTCAGTTTGCGGTTTCTTTTCAAACAGAATATTGTTCATATCCCAAAGTTTGCCTTGTTCTTCTGCTGCAATTGTGTATCTTGCATCAACACAAGATCCGTAATGGAAAGGTGCTTGCAAATAAGGGTTGCAATCAGTATCCAATGGAAGATTTCTGTGAATTACTTCAATCCCTTTCATTTCTTTTGCAAGTTTGTGCATCATAACATTATGAACAGGACAAATAGGACATTGATAATCAGAGAATACATATATTCTGATTGGAGCATTTGCATCTCCTAAAATATTACCTTTAACAGCATATTGGTTTCTCTTATGAGAAAACTCCTTATATTCCATTTGACTTTTTACTTGAGGTGCGAATTTAAAAGTTACTCTTGTATATGTCAAGAAACCAGCAGCACAAAGCATTACAATAACAAATGCAATTAAATATGCTCTATTTTTTATCGCATCAAGAAAATCCTGAACACTTTGTTTTATGGAATGAATAAAACCTCCGTTTTTAAAATCTGTTGCAATACAAGCAATTAGAAGATTTAAGCAGTATGTAAATGCACATAACACACAAAGTTTTTTAATTTCAAATAAACTTATACACAATAAAGTTATTGATATTATAAATGATAACAAACCTAAAGATGCAATATAATCTAAAGGATTTTTAAATACTTCCAAGAATTTCAAAAGTTTGAAATTCTTTAATTTTGGAGACGCAAGAAAAATTAAAACAAATGAATAGAAGAACAATCCCCAATAAGCAAGAGGGATTCCTAAGAATTGGGACTCAGTAGTTCTTGCGATTCCGTCACAATCTATAAATTCATTTATTGAACAAAAACTTGATAATGCATAAGGGTTAAAGTTAGCATTAAAATAAATAATAGCAAGCTTTATTGTGGTAATTATACCGATTAAAGCAATAACTATTATTGAAATCTTTTTCTTCATATCTTTTTCCATAAAACAATCTCCTGTAAATATAAAAATATATTCTAATAATACAATTTTTTATTCCATAAATCAATAGCACAAAGCAGAAGAAATAAATTCTCCATTCCGGTGATATTTTATAATATAACCGTCTTGAATAAATAAAAAAGATATGTTATAATAATATATACATAGGAATTATATAGTTTTTGAGAGGTTGATTTGAAAGCTAATATTTTTAACTTATTTATTGACAAAATCTTAAATGTACCCCTTTGGATTAAACAAGTAATATACCTTAAGCTTGCAAAAGTAATGCAAGAATATGAGTGTGAGGATTTTTTAAACAACAACCTTGATAATATTTATTCAACATTTGTTCCAACACTTACGTTTAAAGGGAAAACAGAATTAATGGAAAGAAAGTGCGGTTTGGATAGTAATATTTACAACTTTCTGCAATGTTGCGCAAACGGTTACAACATTATAGAAATTTCCGTAAATACATTCCTTTCAATGGAAGAAGTTTCAAAATATTATGAACTTTGCCTTGAACAAAACTTTATAAAAGTTCCTGAATCTAGAGAAATTCATGCAATGGCTGGATTTATTGCAGGGAAATTCAGAATAGGTGAATATTTCAAACAAAAAGGAGAACTTACAGTTGATCAACTTCAACAAGCAATCCTTGCAAATAGAGATGCCGCTCAAAAAGGACAACCTAAAAAATTCGGAGAAATCCTGCTTGAACTCGGTTATGTAAAAGAAAGCGATTTAAAAGCAGTATTAACATTGAAAGAAGAAGCTAAAAAACGCTTCATTCTTGATTATAATACTCTTCCAAAATCCGAAACGACATATACAAATGAAAGCCAAAAATATGAAGAAGAAATTGCTCATCTAAAAGAAGAAAATACGAAATTAAAGCATAAACTTCTTCAGCTTTTGGAATTGGTAAAAAGAAATGCAAATCAATAAGAAAACAAATCCTGAATTATTAGTTGAATGTGTAAGAGATGGGCTTATAGACGAAGAACACTTCGGTTTCATTGTATTATCAGATAAAAACAGGGCTTTTGATTTTACGGGTGAAACCAATAATTATCCATATTATCTTCGCTCTTGTGCCAAACCTTTACAAGCAAGCCTTGTTATTGATTATGAGATGGACAAATTCTACGATATGACAGATGAAGAAATCGCACTCTGTTGTGCATCTCAT
>USJT01000136.1 GCA_900555175.1 uncultured bacterium | reverse complement strand
ACTGTCAATACCGCCTGACAAACCTAAAACAACTTTTTTAAATCCTGTATTTTCGCAATATTCTTTCAGTGCAAATGTTGTAACATCAACAACTTGAGATTCAACAGGTTCTTCATTAAATTCTATAACACGTGAAAAATCAACAGTATCAATATCTTCTTTGCATAAAGGCATTTGCATTACAATTTTGTTATCGGAATTCTTTGCAAAACTTCCGCCGGCAAATACATTTTCATCTGCAATGCCTAACGCATTTACATAAATGAAATCACAATGCGCATCAATACTTTCAACAAATTCATTATAGGTGTTCATTGCATAATATCTGTTTTTTGCAAGAATGTATAAATCACATTCAACATCTTCTTCAAACGTATCTGAAACATAAACTTTATTTCCGCAAATATCAAAAATTCCATAATCAGAAACTTCAACTTCACCGTTTCTAATCAAAATATCTCCGATAATAATATTTTGTTTATAATTTTTTTCAGCAATATCTTTATACAATTTTGCTTGGGCAGACATACAATTTTCATCAAAAACCAAATCTTTTCCGCCTAATTCTTCAATATCAATTTGCGGAAACACAATTAAATCACAATCCGAATTTATATTTTTTACAATATTGTCTAAATTAAATTTAAAATCTGCTGTTTTTAATCTGATTTGTGCAACTGTAATTTTCATATTTTTGTCCTCTTTATTATTTACATTAAAATCTTTTAAATTATAACAAACGCATTATTCCAATTTCAAATAATTAACCTTTTCCCAGCTCAAATCCAAATATTTAACCTTTGAATCAACAAGCTTTACCTGAGGTAATATTGAAGGGATTCTTTCTATACGTTTATAAACATTTTCATCAATTCTACCTATTCTTATATTAACTGTTTTAATCTTCACATATACATCATTCGGATTTCTCAAATCAATATATTCAACAGGTTCCTTTGAATAAGTTTCCACATATTTGCTTATTTTTTCAATTTCATGAAGTTTTTTCAAATTCCATTTACGATAATCATCTCCCTTATTACCGTAAGACAAAACTTTTATTGTTTTATACTGCGGACTCAAAGGCATATATTCATGCCCTATAAGTTTGCCATCTGTTGTAAAAAATGCAACAGGAGAAACTTTTTCATCAGGTGCGATTGTAATAATAGGGACTCTTTCCTTCACGATTATTTGAATTCTAGCAGGAAAAGCATAACGTCTTATATAAACATCTTCAATAGGCGTCAATTTCAACAATTCTTTTTTAATAGCGTCAGTTTTTGCCATATACATAGGTACATTTGGCACATTACTGTTTTTCAGAAGTACAAGAATTTTATGAGAAGGCACAATTTTGTTATTGATAATTTCAACAGCATCATTGCCGACATAAGTAAAGGCATTTTTATCCATATACCAGCCTTTACATTTCAAACCGTAAACTAAAAACATAATAAAGAATATAGATAAGAAAAATCTTATAAATGCTCTAAAACGTTCTTGTTTCATTCTTCCTTTACGGACAAGACGTTCACGGCGTTTTTTCTTAACAAGATGTTTCCCGTCAGGAATATCGTCATCTTCAGGAATTTCAATATTTTCCGAAAATTCATGATATTCTATATATTCATTTTCACTATTATGATTTAATTCATCTTCCTGCATTATTTATTCAATCCTGCACTGTTTAAAATTAATTGTACCAAATTATCGTAATCAATTCCCATAGCAGCAGCCTGAGCCGGCAAATCACTGACAGTTGTCATTCCAGGACTTGTATTGATTTCTAAAAGATAAGGAATATCATCCTTCATCATAAAATCAATTCTTGAAACACTTCTGCAACCTGCTGTTACAAAAGCATCAACTGCAGCCTTTTTAACAACTTTAGTAACTTCTTTTGAAAGGTTTGCAGGGCAAATAAATTCAGACATACCTTGTGTATATTTTGCCTCAAAATCATACCATTCTGTTTTTGGTCTGATTTCCAAAACTTCTGTTGCAAAAGGTTCGCCGCTACATTCTAAAACACCGACCGTAACAAAAAAGCCGTCAATAAATTCTTCAATCAAAACATCATCATTATATTTTAATGCAACTTCATAAGCAGCTTTTAAATCTTCTTTTTTATCTACTTTAGTCATCCCAAAGCTTGAACCTTCACAAACAGGTTTTACAAAAAGCGGATAAGTCAGAGTTTTAGTTTTTTCGAATAAATCATCACCTTTTCTCACAAAAGCTGATTTTGCCATAACGATTTCAGGATTTGTTGACAAAATTCTCTTCGTATATTCTTTATTCATACACAAAGAGCTGGACATAACACCACAGCCTGTATATGGAATTTGTAATATTTCTAAAATACCTTGGATACAACCGTCTTCGCCGTATTTTCCATGCAATGCGTTGAAAGCATAATCATATTTACCTTCTTTTAATTTGATTGCGATATCTTTATCGACAACAACCATTTCAGCATTTTTGTACCCAAGTCTTTGCAAAGCATCATAACATCCTTTTCCAGAACGCATTGAAACTTCTGCTTCAGAAGACATTCCACCGCACAAAACTGCGATTTTGGCATCTTTATTTATATCAGCTTTAATTTCTTGCATATTTTAACCTCTTCTTCATTATTTCCGCCCAAATATCTGACTTCAGGCTTCAATTCTATATCAAACTTATCTTTTACACGAGAATACATCTCATCCATTAATTTCAAAATATCTAAAGATGTTGCCTCTCCATCATTTATAATAAAATTGGCGTGATTTTCCCAAACATGAGCACCGCCTATTTTTAATCCCTTAACACCTGCTTCATCCAAAAGACGTCCGGCAGAATCACCTTGAGGGTTTCTGAATGTACTTCCGCAATTTGGCAAAGTTAAAGAAGGCTGTTTATTTTGTCTGAACGACAAATTTTCATTCATTTTTTCTTGAATTTTTTCTTTTGTAGAAGGTGTCAAAACAAATTCAGCCTCTAAAACAGAATAAGGTATCTTTTGGCAAATTGAAGTTCTGTAACTGAATTCCATATCAGAATTTGATAAAGAAATAACACCTTTTTCAGGGCAATAAACATTTGCAGATTTCAAAACATCCGCAATCATTTGTCCATGAGCGCCTGCATTCATAAAGACTTCTCCACCGACAGACCCCGGGAAAGCTATCATAAATTCCAATCCGCTCAAATCTTCAGCCAAAGCCATTTTTGATAACTTTGTACCTCTAACACCTGCACCTGCAATAACTTTATTTCCGTCAAAGCTGATAGAGGCAATTTTCTTAGTACAAATTACAGCACCATCATATCCGTCAGATGACACTAAAATATTTGAAAAATTACCGCCTACAAATGCGTTTGGTTCTTTTTTTATTATTTCGACAAATTCCTCAACAGATTCGGGGAAATACATTTTTGCGATTTTCCCGCCAACTTTAAAGGATGTCATTTTTTTTATTTCGTAATCAGTTTCCAGCACCGATAGCCTCTTTCTCTACATTCAAAAGTTCTTTTGACAAATTCGTAATTGTTCCTGCTCCCAAACCTATTACAACATCATTTTTTCTAAGTTCAGGATATAACTTCTTAGCCACATCTGCAATTGAACCTTTTATATATTCACAAGGAATATCAATGTGATTAGCTAAATCTTTTGCAAATCTTTCAGAATTTACACCTTCAATAACATCTTCGGATGCGGCATAAACATCTGTTACAACAACTTTATCAACATTTGAAAAAGCATCTAAAAATTCATTCCATAAATTTTTCAATCTTGTATATCTGTGAGGTTGGAAAACTGCAATAATATGTTTATCCTTCATACCTTCAGCTGATGATAAAGTTGCTTTTATTTCTGTCGGATGATGAGCATAATCATCATAAACAGTTACGCCGTTAAATTCTGCAACCTTTTGAAATCTTCTGCCCATTCCGGCAAAAGTAGCAAAATGAGGTTTAACTGCATTTATATCAACACCTGCCTGATGCAAGCTTGCAAGAACAGATAACGCATTATAAACATTATGTTTACCTCGAAGAATTATAGTTAAATCAGTTAAAAATTCTCCTTTGTAATAAATATCAAATGTAGTACAATCAGGCTTAAAGCAAATATTACGAGCCGTATAATCAGCATCTGAAAGGCCAAATGTCAATGTTTTGTGACTGTGAAGACTCATTGTAGCCTTGCAATCTTTATTAACTAAAACAATAGAAGTTTCAGGCATATTTGAAATAAATTTTTCAAAAGTATCAAGAATAGATTTCAAGCCATCTTTATAAAAATCCAAATGATCAGCTTCCAAATTGTTTATAACGCAAACGTTCGGACAATATTTAACGATTGTTCCGTCACTTTCGTCTAATTCTGCACAGAAAAATTTGCCGTCTTGCGAATGAGCATTTATTCCAAGTTCAGGAATAATTCCACCGACAACAAAAGACGGTT
>USJT01000135.1 GCA_900555175.1 uncultured bacterium | reverse complement strand
TTATGATTATTCTGTAAATCTACATTAAAACTTTGAAGCATAAATTTGGCTTGTATAAACGTATCTTCTTTGGAAATACTAAAATGTTCAATAAATTCTTTTCTTTTACCAGACCAGTCTCCCTCTTTTTTCCAACGTTTTATAGTTCTTTCGTGTACTCCTATTCTTCTTGCAATTTCAGCAACTGTAATAAATTTTTCAACATACATATTTTCTGCAATCGCATAATACTTATCTTTTTTCACTTTTTTCCTCTTAGTTAATATACTTTTTATTTCGTTCTGCTAATATTTTATCGGTTTCATAAAGGTATAAGGTTTCTTTCATAAATATCCTTATTTTAGCGTTATTAAAATCTCTTTTAAAGCCCACTTAACATTCCGACATAAAATTTGTGACAATTTTAAAAGCTAAAATGCAGTAATAATAAGATTTTTTAAAAATGCTATTTTTACAATATTCACCTCAAACACTTTATCTATCTGCTTTATAAAAAAGATAAATATTTGTCCTGTTTTTTACGAAGAAATATGAAGTGGTCTTGACGAAATTTGTATTTGTATATAATAGCTACCAAGTTTTATTATATTTACTTCTTCAGAATAATAAACAGGTAACAATTTGCAGTCGGGGAAATTTCCCCGCAAGTAAACTTCAAAATTCGCTCTATACTTAAAAAAAATATTTTCAAGAAATAAGTATAAAAACTCCAAAATACTCGTTGCTAAAGGAATACAACCAAAAAAATAAAATCGGGGAAAAGTTTATGAAGTTCTATTGCTAAAATCCTGCTAATAGTTTTAAGTCATAATACAAATCCTTAAACTCTCTTTTTCTTCGCCATAAGGTTTCTGCTATTTTACAGTTCAAATTACTAGCCATTTTATTATGTGTTAAATTCCTTGAAAGATAGCAATAAATAGTTGTAAACTCTGCTTTTTGGGCTTTAGAAAAGGTTTTATCCTCAGATGATTTTAAAAGATTTTCAGATACAAAAATTTGATTGCAGTATAGGTATAAATATACTTCTTGATTAAAAAACTTTCTATGACGTGCTTTTTGTGGAGATTTTAGATAGTAGAAATCTAATTTTTGTTTTTGCCTTTGGTAAATCAAAGTTCTGAATATTGTATAAAAGCTTTGAATTTGGTTTTCACCAATATTTGCAATATTAGATGCTTTTATCGAATTTATGTTTTCACAAAAACACCTTAATACAATATCATTTATTATTGCAGGGTATGTTTTAAATATAGAATATTTTTGAACTGAAATTTTATTCCTTTGAAACACATATTCATTTTCTTGCTTTATTAATTTATTTTCATTAACAAATTTTGACAATATCGGTAAAAGTTTTGTTTTGGGGATTTCAGATAAAATTTCTAAATTTTCAAGCGTAAATTTGTTGAGCCTTTTGCAAAGTTTCAATATTTGATCTTCCATATAATAATTTCCTTAAAATATTTTCATCAATCTGTTTTAATTGATTTGTAATAGCAAGTTTTTCTATTTTATTTAGCAATTTAACAATTTGTCTAAATTGGTTAACTCTTGTTGCAAGATATTCTACACCATCAGGTGTAAAAGGGATTTGCGTTAATTCATTCAAGATCTGTTTCACATCTTCAAAATCATATCGTTCAAACTTAAATGACTTATAAATCCTGTCTATAATATGAGGATATCTTGAAAGTTTTTTATCAATGTTGCCCATTCCAACAAGCACTAAAGGACAAGAAGTTGTATCATACAAATCTCTCAGTGTTTCTATTGTATTTCTTTCAAGCAAGTAATCTACTTCATCAATTATTATAGGTTTTGGATTTTCTTTAAGTTTCTTCTCTATTAAATTAAAAGTTTCCTGAATATGCCAAAACGGTTCTTCTCCTAATTCTTCTGCAATTTCAGATAACAACCACCGACTTGTCATACCTTGGTTTGCTCTTACATATATGCAATCATTTTTAAAAGTCCACCACTTTATAGTTTCTGATTTTCCGAGTCCATACTCTCCATAAACAAGAATAATTTTAGGTATATTATTGGGCAGTTGTTTTACCTCCTCCATTAATGATACAAAGTTTTTGACGTTCTTTGTTTTTACAAATACTTTATTCATTTTTATACACTCCTTCTTGGTCAAATACATTTTTCTCATTATGTTCGCAATCTGCGTATAAATTGGCATACTCATCACTATTTAAATACCCCTCAAGCCACTTTCTTTGTTCAGGATTGGTACAGCCGTATTTCATTAACCATTCATATTTTTCATAATCAGCGTTAAATACTGGAATATTCATTTGCTGTTCCCGAAAGTTTAATTTGCGTTTTAGTGGTGTTTTAGTCTGTTCAAATTTTTCAATTTCAATAACTTCTTCCTGTTCAATCTCTATAGCTTCTGCTTTTTCTTTAGGGAAATACTTTAAGAACTCTTTTTTCACTCTCTTAAATCTGCGTTGCTGTTTTTGAATTTGTTGCTTAAATTGTTCCATATCTTTTACTGTTCCTAAATGATTTGCCATTGGATGAACTTTTTCAACTTGTCTTGCGATACATAAAAATTCACCTTTTATTGAATACACAAGGACTTTTGAAAGGTCAAACAAACTGTATTTTATAAACACTTTTTCTCTTAAATCCAATAAATAATCACTCCTATAATGCATTCCAAGAAATGTTATTCCATGTTTATTTATTGTCCTTGCTTCTGTTTTCATCATAAGGTCGTTCAAAATACTTTTATCAATGTTCTCTTTTGAAATATCATTTAACATCTCTTGAATATTTTTTGACCGGTTATTAGGACAAGGTTTTGAATTATGGTAATCGAGCCAGCAATCAATGTATTTTATTATTTCTTGAATAGTTGGAATATAGTTTTTTGTTAACTTATTATGCATATCTTTATGAAGTTTTTCTCCTCGTTTCATCCAAGCCGGTTTATTTTCAACACTTGTCCCTATATAACTTGTCATCATTTTTTCAAACTCTTCTTGAAATTCAAGGAAGAATCTTTCAATAACTTTTGCTCTTGCATTATATGGTTTTGCAAAAACTGATTTTATTCCAAGTTTTGCATAAATTCCATTAAATCCTGCTTCATCAAAATCTATATTTTGAAAATATTTTGCTTTAAAAGCTTTCCCGTTATCTTGATAAACTACTTTTGGAATCAAGCCGAGATTTAAAATTGAATTTCTTAATGCACTTGCTATACATTGAGTATTTTCACTCATCATAATTTCATATCCGACTAATGCTGTTGATTTCCAATCTAAAAAGCCGACCAAAGTTGCTCTGGTCGGCTTTCCTGTAAATGGATTAATTATTTGAAAATTAAGAACATGTCCATCAGCTATCAAAATATCTCCTACTTCAATTTTAGAAATATCTCGTTCTATATACGGTTCAATTTTATCGTGATATGCTTTTTCACCTTCTCTAAATAAAATCCACTTTGAATAATTGTTTTTCTTAAAATTCTCTGCAAATCTTCTGAATGTTAGATTACAAGGAATATTTTCATATCCTCGCTTTTCTAGAATATGTTTTGTTAAATTTATAGCTTTTCCGATACTAAATTTATTCGGGTGTAACAAATATTTTAAAAATATCTGTTTCATTTCCTCATTCAAAATCGTATTATATTCACCTTGTTGATTAGTTTTACGTTTTTGTAGAAGCCCGTCCGTTCCATAATTTTCAAACATCTTAACCCAACGATGAAGTGTACCTATAGAAATTGAACCAACAAACTTATATATTTGGGGCAAATACATTCCACTGTTATATAAATCTAAAAATACTGAATCAGCCTCTTTTTTAGTTGGATATTTTTTACGAATATTATATAAGGCTGTTACTATATCCACTCTTGCAAGTGCTGTTAATCTTGCATTTTCTGATACAAAATTCACCTTGTTTTCAAACGGAACAATTGCTGTTGTTTTTAATTCTTCTTCATCTAATCTATCTTGTATCTCGAGTTCTAATGAAGAATAAAGAATTTCATACGATTTTCCGCCTCTTACTTCAACTTCTCTTGCAATATACTTACCTTGGTTAATTGCAAGTCTTATAGCACGGGTACTTTTTAAACCTTTTAATTCTGCAATTTTATTAATACTTATATAATCGTCCATACATACAGATTAACTCTGAAGTCGGAAATGTGTTTCTTTTTTCTTTCTTTTGTATCATTAGGACATAATTTTATTCAATATACGAACCGGACTTTATTTACTTAAAATGTCAAATAATCGTTTTATCCGTACAAATTAGATTATGAGGACGAAATAGGCTATAACATTGGTTTTAAAATAGAAAAATTAAGACAATTCTTGGACAGTAATCAGACAATCAAGACCAATAAAAGACCATTTTGTAACATATAAAACGATTACTTCCGACTAGCAAAAGTCAAGCACAAAGCCAACTTTGCCGAATAATCTTTTTATGC
>USJT01000134.1 GCA_900555175.1 uncultured bacterium | reverse complement strand
AATGAACTTTTATATATTTTACAAAGAAATATTACACTTGCCCAATTTAATCAACAATTTGCCAACCAAATTGCAATGCAAAGGAATTCCTTGTCCCAAACCCAAGCCCAAATTCTTGCCCAACTTCAAGGTTTGTCGCTTACTGAAGCTCAAAATATGCTACTCAGCGGGAACAAAGCAATATTAAATCAGCTGCAAAATTCAATAAAAAATCTTGCAATCAATGCAAACGGAATGATTAATCTTTCACAAGTAGCTGCCATGATTCAATCAAACGGGAAGGAGGCTATTGAAAAACTTATCACTGCAATGGCAAATTCTGCCAAACTCGGGATAACTGATTTATCACAGCTCAAAGATACCGCAAAATTAATAAATGCAAGTATTGCAGCAGCTTCTCAAAACGATTCGGCTCAAACAATGAAGCTTTTAATGCTTTTGTATCTTCCTTGGCTTCCGCTACAAGAAGGTGTAGGTTTTGATCTTGATATAGAAGCAGGTCAAAATAATGACGGTTCTGATAGCATTCTTGTAATTACAATTACAACCCTAAATTACGGAAATGTAATTGCAACATTAATTTTAGAAAGCTCAAATTCAGTTCATGTAAATATCGAATGCTCAAAAGAATTTCCTAAAGATGAATTGCTCTTGAGAATTGAAGGCGATGAAAAACACTACTCAATGGAATCTGTTGTTTCATTGAAACCCTCCTCTCAAACAACTGTAAATAATGAACAAGAAAAACCACAAGCAAAAATTAATATGAGTAACACAAACGAAATTAACCCATATTTACTTTTGATGTCACATACAATAATAAGACATGTTATAGAAATTGACAAAAACACTTCAAAAGGTGTAATATCACATATAGATTAAATATTTTAGATTATAGATTTGAGATTGATTAGCAGGAGGAAATAATAATGAAATTTGTACACACAATGATTAGAGTAAAAAATATTGATGAATCAATGAAATTCTACACAGAATTGCTCAATCTCAACAGAACACATGAAGTCGCACTTGATGACTGTACATTATACTATTTGAGCGATGAAGATGCTCAAACTCAAATTGAATTAACTTACAACAAAGAAACACCAAAAGAAGGTTACACAAACGGTAACGCATTTGGACATCTTGCATTTGAAACAAAATCAATGAAAGCATTTACTGACAGAATGAACAAATGCGGTTATAAATATCTTTATGAACCATATTTCATGCCGGAAGTTAATATGTATGTTGCATTTTTAAAAGATCCTGACGGAAATGAAATAGAAATTATGTCAAAAGAAAACTAATTAAAATTTATGAAAAACCAATAAAAAAGGAGTTTTTAATAAACTCCTTTTTTTAATATAAAGATTCCAAACTGCTTAATTTTTGATTTATTTCATTCATCAAATTAACATCATCAGTTTGACGAGCATAATTTTGAGCTTTTGATAAAAGGCTTATTGATTTTGAAATATTGCTGTGTTCAACCATAATATCAGCAGCTTTTGTATAATATTGAGCAGTTTTCAAAGGAGATTCAGCATCAGCATAATGTTTTACGGCTTTTGAATAAGATTTTAAAGCATTTTGAGAATCCCCAAATTTTTCATAAGCATCACCCATGCTTGCGGATACAAAACCTTTAACCTTTGAATTATCGGTTTGAGATGCCAAATCATCTGCTATTGAATAATATTGCATTGCCTCATCTTCATACATATCAGTAAAAATGTTACCCATTTTTGTTAAAGAAGTTGATTGAGCTGCAAGATTTTCTGCTTCACCTGCAAAAGAAACCGAATTAAAATAATGCTCCAATGCAGGTTCAATTTGATTTACATCATCATAAATCTGAGCCATTGAATAATGAGCTTTTGTTTTGATATTATTATCAGTTGTATTTTTCAAAGATTGATTGTAGCTTTTTAGAGCTTGAGGGTAATAGTCATGATCATCATAAATTCTGCCAACTTCATAATAAATTTTTGATTTAGTTTCTGTATCGCCGACTTCATCTGCTCTTTGCATAGCTTTTTTAAATGTTGCAATAGCCTTTTCTGGTTCATCTGCATAAGCCAATTTCTTCGATTGAATAAATAGAGATTTCAATTCCTTATCTTGAGGGATAAGAGAAACGACTTTTGCATCAGTATCGATTTCTTGCTGAATCGGTTCTGTAACGGTATCTTGTACAGTTGTTTTATTTTCTGATTTTTCGGCTTGTTCAGTGCTTCCTTGAGGAAATTTTACCAAGAATTGAGGGTTTATTTCATTTTCATCATATTTATAATCAATTTGTTGTAAAAATAGAGCATCAACCCAATTTTCTACAACTTTGGAATCTTTGTTAAGTGTTTTAGAAATATAACCGTCAAGAATTGTAGAAGCATTTTTCAAATTAGATTTTACAAGTTTTGTATTCGGATTATCTTTTTTTACTTGAGATTCCACAAGAGAAAGATATCCGTTTACTTCTTCTTTCAAATCATCAGGGGTTCCGATAGCGGCTGCGGTATTTCTAAAATCTTTAAGAATTTGTGCAATATTAATAACCGTACTACGACCTGAGAGAGTTCTTGTCGGAGTAACTTCTTGAGTTTGAGAATTTGCGAGTGTTTGAGAAGTTGTATAAGAATTTCTGGCTTGCGCTTGACTTTGAATTTGAGAGCGCATTTGTCTCCAGTCAACCTGTTCTCCGTTGTTTTGAGTGTAAGCAGGAGTATATGAAGGTCTTTCTTGTTCTACATATTGAAGACCTTTGCTTTTAGAATTTTGATTTGCCTGTTCTTCTCGTTGGACAGCAGCTGAAGACGCGTTTTTTTCTTCGTCTTGTTTTCTTTTTACAAGACTTCTTCCGTCTTTATTCAAATAAGGCCGCTGAAATATACCGTTTAACACAAATTCTACCCTCTGGTATTTTTACTATATACTAAAACCTACTATCTTTCGTCATACTTTCGTATGAAATCTACATATTTTATTTAAGGTTTTTTGTCATAAAGTCAAAACATGGTATTATATTGATATGGAAAAGATTTTTTTAAAGACATCAGACGGGATAAGACTTGCACTTAATCATTACAAAACAAATCATAACGAGGTTGTAATTGTTGTACACGGTTGGTTTATGACAAAAGATAGCAAAGCTTTTTTAAATTTTGCAGAGGATATGTCAAAATATTATGATGTCATAACTTTTGATTGCAGAGGACATGGAAAAAGTTCAGGATTTTACACTTTTACCAAAAAAGAAACAATTGATTTAAAAGCCGTTATGAATTACGCCAAAAAGCAGTATAAAAAAATTAATCTTATCGGATTTTCACTCAGAGGCGCAATCGTATTAATTCACAGTGCGCTTTATAACGAAGCAAATAAAATAATTGCGGTTTCGGCCCCGTCAGATTTTCGTAAAATCGAAAACCAGATGTGGAAAAAAGATGCTTGGCTTCCAACTTTAAAAAAATGTGAACCAAAACGCTGGTGCTCTATTCGTCCGTCCTTTATATATTTAATGATGGAACCTAAAATCAAACCGATAGATATTATCAAACACGTGAAGGCACCAACACTTTTTGTTGCAGGGAAAAAAGATCCGACAGTTCATCCTTGGCACACTGCAAAGCTTTATAAAAATGCGGTTTGCGAAAAGAAATTTGAACTGCTTGACGGAATTCATGCAGAAGATTTGTATTTGCAAAACCCCGAAGGATTTATTGCAATGTGTGTCAATTGGCTAAAACAACCATCTCACAATTCTTGCAATCAAACATCAGAGGATACTTCTTCCCCTTCTCATCAATAAGAAAAAGTTTTTTAGGAGATTTGCACATATTAAACGCAAATTTCAAACAATGCTTTGTCCTCATCAATTCTTTTGGGAAAGCTCCGCTTTCAGCAGACATTTCACACACCTGACATCCGCAATTTTCATAAAATTCTTTTGCGCAATTATTATGAACATTTGCTCTATAATCAAGTTTTTCTTTCGGGAATTTAACGTATTTTAAAGGCTTTTGGAATTCTCGTTTATAATTTTTTAAACGTTCCTTCATCAATTCATCAAGTATATTTCTGCGAATTTCATTTACTTTAGAAATCGGCATAAATGGGATTTCATCTGAAATTTGAATATCTTGAACATAAAAATCGCTATCACCTGTTTTTTTCAATTGAGATATAAAATTTTCTTTCATTTTATCAGGATTTTTTGCCTTTTCACCTTCTAACAAAGTCAATCTAACAGAATTTTCATCTTCATCAGTTGCAGTCAAAATTCCGTTTTCAAAAGAAAATTTCACACCGATTTGTCGTTTAATCCTTGAATTTTCCAACTGTTTTTCAAACTGACTGTCAAAATTTCGATAAACCTCAAGTCCAAGCGTTATTCCATCCATTTTATTAGGATAAATTTTCTTACCCTCAACTTTATTTACAAGACAGCCGCAACCGTTGAAATA
>USJT01000133.1 GCA_900555175.1 uncultured bacterium | reverse complement strand
TTCCTCATACATATTTTAATGGCTCTGAACAAAATTATAAAGATACAATCAAAGAGAAATCTAATACAACTCTCAAACTTGCAATAGGAACAGCTATTGCAGGCGCAGGGCTACTTGCAGCTTATTATATAACTAAAAAAACGCCTAAAAAGATTACTCAAAAAAATACAAATACAACATCACAAATTTTACAAGAAGCAGAAGAAAACATAAATCAATCAACCAAAACAATTTTCAAGAAAAACGGTCAAAAAATTATTAAAAAATATTCCTATGACGGAACAACCGAAAAAATAGAAAAATCATTCTATGATAAACACGGCAAAAAAATAAAAAAACAACAAGTAATAACAGAGCTTATTAATACCGTGAATATTCCAACAAAATACAAAAGGACAATAACAAACTTTCAAGATAACAAGCCGACGACGCAACGTATTACTTATTTATCACTTGATGAAAAGCCTGAAAGAACTATTACTAACAATAAAACAATAGATTATTTCTATGATTTTTACGAGCCAAACAAAATTATTGGACACGCATATTCAACAAATAATAACACTCTAATTTTGCGTCTCGAGAAAGACAAAAAATTCACACAAGAATTTCCTAATCTCGCAAAACTTCATAAATGGCTTAAAAGGAACTATGAAAATTTATAAATTTTAGAATATTCTATGAAATATCCCATCTTCCGCAAGTTCCGCCCCAACGAGCGATAATATTACCTTTGATATCTTTTATTTTATCAACGTGATGGATATCTTCTCCGCCTTCAACAATTGTAATAACTTCACAATTATTTGAACAACCGGTACAATCGCAAGTTATAGAATGGAAATTCATCTCACCAACTTCCCAACCTTTGAAAGTTGTATGAGCATCTGTATATTGATGATTTTCCATAGCGAGTAAAGCAGCCCCAATTGCACCCATTGTCTGGTGATGATCAGGAACAACAACTTTATGCCCTAAAGCTTCTTCAAAAGCTTTTACCATACCAGAATTTGTTGCAACTCCGCCTTGGAAAGAGAATACAGGCAAAAGTTCTTTACCTAAAGCAAGATTAGCAAGGTAATTACGTACAAGAGCCTGACAAAGTCCGTATAACAAATCTTCAACAGGATATCCAAGCTGTTGTTTGTGAATCAAGTCACTTTCAGCAAATACACCGCAACGTCCGGCAATACGAGCAGGATTTTCAGACTTTAACGCAGTATCACCAAATTCTTCAATAGGAACATTCAATCTTTGAGCCTGATGATCAAGGAAACTTCCTGTACCTGCAGCACATACGGTATTCATAGCGAAATCTGTTACAATACCGTCACGAAGAATAATAATTTTACTGTCCTGACCGCCTATTTCAAGAATAGTTTGAACCCCCGGAACATTAATACTTGCAGCAACAGCATGCGCTGTAATTTCATTTTTTATAATATCAGCACCAACTAAAGCTCCAGCCAAGTTACGACCTGAACCTGTTGTACCAACACCCATTACATCATAATCCGTAAGCTTTTTAGCATAAAGTTCATTCAGCCCTTTTTGAACCGCCATAACAGGTTTACCTGCAGTTCTAAGCATGTAACTATCTACATATTTACCTTTTTCATCAACTAATGCTAATTTTGTGGTTACAGAACCAACATCTATCCCTAAGTATACTGTTAAACTCATACATTTCCCTCTATCTATATTGAATATAACTTTATACTAACACAAAAAAAATAAAAGCTACGTTATTTTTACTGATTTATTAAAACATATAACAAAAACGACCACCCATTTTCACAAGTGGCCGTTTTTTTTATTTTTGAGTTAATTCTCAATACTATTTAGCAGATTTTGAAGGAATTCTCATTGCATAGAATGAACGAACAACAAATACTAATGCAACGATTAAGAATACCCATCCTGCAATTGGTGCAACACTTCTAAAGTTTTGAGAAATTGCAATTTCCATAGCTAATAAACCGAACAATGTTGTAAATTTGATAATCGGGTTCATAGCAACTGAAGAAGTATCTTTGAAAGGATCACCAACAGTATCACCAACAACTGTTGCTTCATGAAGCGGTGTTCCTTTTTCAGCTAAGTCAACTTCAACAATTTTCTTAGCGTTATCCCAACATCCGCCTGCGTTTGCCATAAATACAGCTTGGAACAAACCAAATACGGCAATTGCAATCAAGTAGCTTACGAAGAATGCAACAGGAGCTGATGTTGAACAATTTGGAGCTGACAAGCAAGCAAATGCAAGAGCAAATGCAAACAATGCGATAAAGATATTAATCATACCTTTTTGAGCATATTGAGTACAAATTTTTACAACTTCTTTTGAATTTGCAACATTTGCACTCTTAGAATCAGCATCACCAAGTTTAATGTTATCTTTGATATATTCAGTTGCAGAATAAGCACCTGTTGTTACAGCCTGCATAGAAGCACCTGAGAACCAGTAGATAACCGCACCACCTGATAAGAAACCAAGTAATGTATATGGGTTTAATACGTTCAAAATCATTTCAGGGTCAATACCTAAAGTTGTTTTGATAACCAAAATCAATGAGAAAATCATTGTAGTAGCACCAACAACAGCTGTACCGATTAATACAGGTTTTGAAGTTGCTTTGAATGTGTTACCTGCACCGTCATTTTCTTCTAAGTATTTTTTAGCGTTATCAAAATCAGGTTTGAAACCGAATTCTTTTTCAATTTCTTCGCCAACATTTGGAATATCTTCGATTAAAGATAATTCATAAACTGATTGAGCGTTATCTGTTACAGGGCCGTAAGAGTCAACAGCAATAGTAACAGGTCCCATTCCTAAGAAGCCGAATGCTACCAACCCGAATGCAAATACAGACGGATAAATCATAACAGCTTCAGGAATATGAGTAGATGCAACGTATGCAAGTCCCATCAATAATACGATTACCATACCAATCCAGAATGCTGAGAAGTTACCTGCAACAATACCGGAAAGGATTGTCAAAGAAGCACCGCCTTCACGTGATGCAGTAACAACTTCTTCTGTATGTTTAGCTTTTGGAGAAGTAAATATCTTAGTAAATTCAGGAATCAAAGCTGCACCTAAAGTACCGCAAGAAATGATTGTAGATAATACTAACCATAATTTACCGCCCATATCAGCTAATAACCAGTGGCTTACGCCAAAAGTCATAGCGATTGAAAGAATTGAAGTTAACCAAACAAGGTTAGTTAACGGTTTTTCAAAGTCAAATTTATCTGTTTTAGCAGCATAGAATCTGTCAACTATACCGTTAATCCAATATGCAACAACTGATGTTACAATCATCAAGAATCTCATTACGAAAATCCAAGTCAATAATTGAACTTGGTTAGCTTCTCCAACAACAGCCAAAAGAATAAATGAAACAAGAGCAACACCGGTTACACCGTAAGTTTCAAAACCATCGGCTGTAGGACCAACAGAATCACCTGCGTTATCACCTGTACAATCGGCAATTACACCAGGGTTTCTAGGGTCATCTTCTTTAATACCGAATTGAATTTTCATCAAGTCAGAACCGATATCGGCAATTTTTGTAAAAATACCACCTGCAACACGAAGAGCAGAAGCACCTAAAGATTCACCGATTGCAAAACCGATAAAGCAAGCACCTGCGATATCGCCAGGAACGAATAACAAAATTGTCAACATCAAAATAAGTTCAACAGATACAAGGCAAACACCAATTGACATACCTGCTTTTAAAGGAATATTTAAAATATTCAAAGGGTTTCCTTTTAAAGAAACAAAAGCAGTTCTTGCATTTGCCAAAGTGTTCATTCTGATACCGAACCAAGCAACTGCGTAAGAACCTAAAATACCGATTACAGACCATGCCAAAATAATTAAAACATTTTTCAAAGGCATATTCTGCAAGTAACCGAAGTAAAAAGCGATACATAAACCGATTAATACTTCCAAAACAAGTAAAAATTTACCTTGTTGAATCAAGTAAGTTTTACAAGTTTCAAAAATTGTATTACCCACTTCAGCCATAGCTTTGTGAACATCCAATTTTTTAATTCTGAAAAATTCAATAAATCCAAATATCAAACCTACAACAGAAATTGCAATTCCGATTAACAAATAGTTAAAGAAACTGCCATTCACGTCTCTGATACTTGGAACAACCAAATCTGCTTCGCTTGCAAGAACAGGCGAAACACCCATTAGCAATGTAGCAAAAAGAGCCATCAATGCTTTTGGAGAAGTCAACTTTTTAATCATAATCTCTCCTTCACTAAAAATAAGTTGTCCTACTACTAATAATTAATAGTAATATTATAAAACAAATTTAAATATTTACAATAATGTAAAGAAAAAAACATCTAATAATTCTTTAAAAACATAGAGTTTTTACAAATTAATACAAATAAACATCTTCCAACAGCTTAATTTCAAATTCGCTGCCTGCAGGAATTGAAATTCGACCACCTTTAGACCAGATTGCAAACAAAGGAGAGCCTACAAAATTTACTGCATAAACTAAAATTCCCGTAATT
>USJT01000132.1 GCA_900555175.1 uncultured bacterium | reverse complement strand
GTTGGTAAGAAGTATATGCCCATCCGTCATTTCCATTAAACTTCTTTCCTAGTTTGGTCTTTAAGAAGTCTATGAGTTCATTTCTCTTTTTTATATTATCTTCGCTATCTGTTTTATATTGACCCATTACGCCTACTTCTACATATAAGCATTTTTTCCATTTGAAATTACCGATGAATTTTAAATGTACAATAATATCATCTGGCTTCCAATCTGCAAATCTTAATTTGTCAAGATTATTGATATTCGTAGGAAGACATATAACACACCTATCTTCTGTGGATATAACATCAATATCAGTTCTTTCCTTCAAAGTTTCAAGTGTTATTTCAAATAGCTCTGCTTTAAAATCATTATTTTCATTGATTAAGTCAATAGCAACTTTATTTTCTCGATAAATTTTCCGGCATAATTCTACAATTTGTTTATCTGTTTGTCCCATAATGTTCCTTTCTATCATGTTATTGTAATGTTCAATAAAGATTCTTACATCTTGACTGATTGTGTCTGATTTAAAACGCAAAACCTTATTGATAACATTATGTACCTGTTCATAGTTCATCGGGATATAATAAATTTTACTTTCTTTGTTATTTCTCTCAAGAAGCTCTGATTCACAGTCATTATACGGTGCTAAGTATATATAAAGTTTTTGATAATCCTTAAACTCTGTATCTACTATACCTGCATAACGTTCTAATTGACAGTCATGCTCTCCAGTCCAAATTTTGTTTTCAACGATACAAACAAATTTATTCTGCTGACTGACAATAAGTAAATCAATATTTTTATATTCCCGCCTTATTTCAGCGTCATCAAACTTTAAGAATGCAATATCTTTTAATGACAATGATATATCAGTATTTAAGGAATATTCCTTAATTGCTGATTTTAAAAACTCTTTCAAAAAGTAATCCCCGAGTTTATGGCTTTCATACGGTGCCATAAGCCATGCTAAAAAGTTTGAATGCCGAATTTCATTATTTTGCAGTTTCAAAGCATTGAAAATATTAAAATGCCCTGTTAAGTTATTTAGTTCTTCTAAATCTTCTGATAACATAAGTTTATCTAGTTGCTGCTGTTGCTCAAGTGTTTCTGTCATGCGAACTCCTATCTATAGTAATGTAGTAAGTAAATTGCCTTTGCCAATAAATCTTAAATCTCTATCCCTTGTTTCATTTGTTTTTGGGTCATAAATTCCTTTGAGAAAATTGAACGGGTCTACCAATTCTAATTTTCCATCACTACGTGTTCTAATTTTTCCTATCAGTTTGTTGTTTCTGTCTCTTAATTCTTGATCTGCCATAACACTGCCTTTCTTTTTTACCAACAGTTTAGCATGCGACTCCGTCAAAACTTGTCGTAACAAAATTTATAACTAGACTAAAGGTCTATAATAGGATGCAAGTATTATAGCACAATATAAATATGATAGAAAATTATTGCAAGCAATTTGCTCAAAATGTTAAGAAATATAGAGAACTTAAAAATTACAGCAAAGGTAAAATGGCTGAATTAGTTGACTGCGACCTATCTTATATCGGGAAAATTGAACGCTCTGAAAAATATCCGAATTTAAAAATGATTTTTAAAATTGCCGAAGCTCTTGAAATTCCTGCAAAATCTTTGTTTGAGTTTGATTAGAGTGATTCTAGAATTAATCTGATTAAACTTTCGGATGTGTTTATAATATTTTATATTTAATTATCTGCTAAAATTTAACTATGATTATTCTGCAAAATCAGTTGTTTTATGCGAAAAAGTGCTTAAACTAACGCTACTTTGAATGATACATAATTATATTTTGTATCATTCATATATTTACCTCTGTTTATTATCTCGATTTAACTTCAATAACCTTGTAAACCCTTGTAAATATTAGGGTGTACATAGAATAATACATAATTTATAATATAAATATATTATGTATTATTGAATATGACTGCATTTCAGCCATAGGAAGAGGTTAAAAATGGAATTCGTACAACCAATCAGAGATGTAAAACAGATTGAAACTATCAAAAAACTATTGAAGTTACGAAGTTTACGTGACTACTGTTTATTTGTTCTTGGAATAAACTCCGGTCTTAGAATAAGTGATTTACTGAAACTTAGAATTTCTGACATTTCAGACAAAGGTAAAATTAAAGACAGAATACGATTAAGGGAGAAAAAGACAAATAAATTTAAGGATTTTCCGCTATCAAACAGTACAAAATCAGCACTAAAAGAATATCTAAAAATAAGAGAATACGATGAAAACAAGCCTTTATTCATATCAAGAAAGAATAAAGGCTTTTTACTGCGGCAACAAGCATATAAAATTATCAATGATGTTGCTAAATCTATCGGAATAAAAGAAAAAATCGGCACTCATACACTAAGAAAGACTTTTGGCTACCATGCCTACAACAACGGCTACGACATAACACTTATTCAAAAACTGTTCAATCACTCCTCACCTAGTGTAACACTCCGCTACATAGGAATTACGCAAGATGAAATGGACGATGTTTATTTAAGTCTAGACTTGTAGACCTATGTCCAAATTTGACATAGGTCAATGTAATAATTGTAAAAAAGGAGAATCATAATGATAGACAAAGAAATTTTAGACAAAACTTTTAAACAAATTACAGAAGAAAATCGTAACGCCCTTGCTACAGGATTTCAGGATTTGGACATACTTCTTTCAGGAGTTGAAAAAGGAAATCTGATTGTCATAGGCGGAAGACCTGCCATGGGCAAAACTGCATTTATGACTTCAATTTTATATAATTTATTGAAATCAGATAAAAAATGTATAGTTTTTTCACTGGAGATGAGTATAAATCAGTATTTAAAAAGGTTAATAGCTCAGGTAGGAGAAATAGATTTATTCAGTTTAAACAATAATGAATTGTTAAATGATAGAAAAAACGAAGAAATAAAAACAGCACTGGATATTATATCAAGTTTTGACCTTACAGTATTTGATGATAAGTATAAAATTGATGAAATTCGGAACAAAATAGAAACAGAAAAGCCTGAATATGTGTTTATTGATTACCTGCAGCTACTGGAAACACCTCGTAAAAAACAACGCAGTGAAGCTATTACCAATATAATGCTTGATTTAAAGCAGACTGCAAAAGAAAATAACTGCATAATTTTTATTAGTTCACAACTTTCAAGAGCACTAGAAACCAGATATGATAAACGTCCAATGCTTTCTGATTTAAGAGAAAGCGGAGATATTGAAAATATCTCTGATGTAGTTCTGTTGATTTATAGAAATGAATATTATAAATGCTATGCAGATGATGAAGATTATGCCTTAAATAAAGGTAAGGCTGAAATAATCGTTGCAAAAAATAAAATGGGAGCGATAGCTATAATAGAATTGCTGTTTAGAAGTCCTATTGCAAAATTTTTGGAGCCGATTCATTATGATGTATTCTAATAAAGTATTTATAAGTCCGAGATTTTATTATACAGTTTTCAGAATAAATAATCGTATAATTTTAGCTCCTTGTGAAGAATTAAAAAAGGCTCAAAGATATTTTCTAAATGCTGTTAAATGGGAGTATAGATTAAAAATAGATACTTATAAGACAGCTCAAATTCATACAGCAAAAAAATGGATTTTAAAAATGGATATCAAAGATTTTTATAATTCTGTGCCTTATTCAGATATAGAAAAATTTATAAGAAAAGTCTGTACAAAGATTAAAAATGCTGATACAAATTATTATTTGAATTTAGTTACTGTTGATAAAAAATTGCCAACAGGAGCCCCAACTTCTGCTCATATTGCCAATGCTTGTTTTAAAAAAGCAGAAGATGAAATCCGAAGATTCAGCAATATTTACGGTGTGGATTTTTCAAGATTTATGGATGATTTGACATTTTCATCCAATAATAAAAAACTCTTGCAAATCATTGAAAAAAGAGTAAAAAATGTTTTATTCTTTTACGGCTATAAAGTTAATTCTAAAAAGACAAAATACATAAGCCAAAATAAACAGCAAAAAGTGTTGGGACTTATTGTCAACAATAAAGCGGTTAGCATTTCAAATGAAGAAAAAAGAAAAATAAGAGCTGCTTTGCATAATTATGCAATAAGTATGTCATATTCTACCAAAAAAGATTTAAAACATCATATATGGACTGAAAAAGAAGTATCAAAACTTTCAGGAAAAATCGCTTATATTGAACATGTAGATTACAGATTTTATATAAGATTAAGAGCATATAATGAAAAACTTTTAGGAAAATATAAAATCTCTTTTCCGGCTTTTCTATAAATCAAGAAACCGGCTCTATAAAAATAAAGCCGGACTTGGATTTTTGTGTTCACGACCGCAGGGAGTGAACTGATTTTCTCTCTATTTATTATTCATGGCATAAAGCGAAACGCTTGCCTGTATTTTTATTATAATTCTTTACTATGTCATTTTTGGTCATATTCCAAAATAACTACCTATGACTCTTACACCGTCTAGCAGGTTATTTATTGTATTCACTGTATTATTTACTCCTGTATTAAATTTTTGTAGCTTAGTCTGTTGCTTTGAATTTTGGTAAGCATTAACAGCCTTGTATTCATCTTCA
>USJT01000131.1 GCA_900555175.1 uncultured bacterium | reverse complement strand
GACGATATGACTGCAGCTAGACAGTTAATGGTTGATAATGTTAATGCTTGGGAAGCAGCTGTTTAATTTGTGGAGGTAAGTAATGGTTGATAAGAAAATTATAAAAAATGTGACAAATATTATTGAAGGATTAGGACAAAATGAAAATCCTGAAACTATATCTATTTTGGAAGATGTAGGTACTAATTCAAAAATTGATGCAATCAGAGAAATGACTTCTCGTGCATTGGTTAAGAAAAACATGCATGATTCTTTAAAAGTTGTTATTACTAACAAAGGAAAAGGAATCAATGATATGTCAACAGTGGTTGCAATGAGCACTATTAATGAATTGTTATCACTTGATGATAAATCTGAAGCTATGAAGATTTTAGAAGATACTGTAAACGAACACTCTGATGAAGAAGTTAGAGATAATGCTCGTTCTGTGAAAGCTTTAATGGCACTTTCATAAAATATGCAGCATTCAAATTATATTAAATTTGCCAGATTTCATATATATAAAACGTCTGAGTATTCTCAGGCGTTTTTTGTGTTATAGTATTTTTATGATTGAATTGTTAATCTTGTATGTTTTGCTAAAACGTGATTATACAATGTACGCTATTCAAAAGCGTATATTAGATATATTTGCACCTTTTACAAATCCTAGTTTTGGAGCTTTAAAACCTGCGTTAAGACGTTTGGAAGAAAAAGAGTGTATTTCTTCAAGAAAAATGATGTCTGACGGTGGAAAGTTATCTGTTTATTATGAAATTTCTAAAAACGGATTGAATGAATTAAAGGTGCTTTTGTTAGAGGAGTTTAGTGACAATCCTTTGCAGTTTCTGTCAAATGCTCGAGTCAAATTGTGTTGTGCTGATTGCCTAAATTCTGATGAGAAGGTTCGTTTGTTTTTTGCTGTTAAATCACGTGCTATGCAATTTAAAACATTTACTCAAAATATATTGAATGATGAATATAACAAGATTAATTTTTATCAAAAAATAGTTTTGGATAATGCTTTGTGCGAATATTCAAACCTTATTACTCTTGTCGAAGGATTGGAGAAAGATAATGCCCGCAATAGTTAGTTCTGTTATAAAAGATTCAATTGCAGAAGAGCTTGGTATTGAATCAGGTGATGAAATTTTGTCAATCGATGATACAAATATGCTTGATATGATTGATTACAATTTTTTGTGTAAGTCTGATTTGTTAACTCTTGAGATAAAGAAAAAGTCAGGTGATGTTGAGGTTATTGAATTAGAAAAAGATTTTGACGAAGATTTAGGTATTGTGTTTGAAAGTGCTGTTTTTGACAGAGTAAAGCCTTGTTTAAATCATTGCATTTTTTGCTTTGTAGACCAGCAGCCAAAAGGTTTGAGAGATACACTATATGTAAAAGATGATGATTACAGACTGTCTTATCTGCAAGGAACTTATATAACACTTACCAATTTGACAGATGCAGATAAGGAAAGAATTAAGCGTATGCATTTGGGGCCTTTTTATGTTTCTGTTCATACAACCAATCCTGATTTGCGTGTAAAAATGCTTAGAAATCCTAATGCAGGGAAGGCTTTAGAAAATTTAAAATGGTTTAGAAAAAATAAAATTCCATTCCATGCTCAAATTGTATTGTGTCCGGGGTATAATGATGGTGCGGAATTAGAAAGGACATTATCCGATCTTGCTGATTTAAAAAATACCGTACTTTCAACTGCAATTGTTCCTGTTGGTATTACTCAGTTTAGAACTGAAGGGCTTGTTCAGGTAGATAAAAATTGTGCAAAACAAACTCTTGAGATTGCTTCAAAATATAAGCGAGTTTGTTGCTCTGATGAATTTTTCTTGCTTGCAGGGGAAGATATTCCATCAACAAAGTATTACGGAAACTATTGTCAATTAGAAGACGGGGTTGGTTCTTTAAGATTGCTGTTAGATAATTTTAAAAAACTTACTTTGCCTAAAAAAATCTCAAAACCATTTAAAATGACATTTGCAACTGGTTATGCGGCTCTTTATGCAATAGAAAAAATTGCTGCAAGGTTAGATAAAATTAAAAATTTGTCAGTTAGCGTAAACCCTGTAAAATCTGAATATTGGGGAAAAAATATTACGGTTTCCGGACTAATTACGACTGATGACTTGATTAGAACCGTAAAAGATTTGGATGTGGATATTGTAATTATCCCATCTGTTATGCTTAAACAATATTCTCAAGATTTCTTGGACGGGAAAACACTGGATTACGTTAAGCAAAAAACAGGTAAAGAATTTCTTGTTGTAAAAGATATATATTCAATGAATGAAGTTGTAGACTATATAAATAAGCTTTGCTGACAGATAGTAATTTGTAGTAGTAAAAAAGAGCCTTTTTATATTTAAAGGCTCTTTTTATGTTTTGTTGTTTAGTATTATTTTATTAATAAGTAAATCCGTCAGCTTTAAATCTGTCAATAACTTCTTGTAATTGTTCATCAGAACATACAAAAGAAAGTCTGAAAAATCCTTCGCCGTGTGATCCAAAAGCGTTTCCTGGAACAAGAACTACACCTGATTTTTTCAAAACATCTTCGCAGAATTTGAAAGCTGAATCGTATTTTCTCGGTATAGGAAGCCATAGATAGAATGTTGTATGAGGAACTTTTTCTTCATCTATCGGCCAGCCAAGTTCTTTAAAGCCTTTTACCATAATAGCTTGTTTTCTTGCATATCCTTTGTTTCTTTCTTCTATGTATTTATCTCCTTCTTCAGAGTTTAGAATTTCTGCACAAGCTTTTTGAAGTGCTTTAAATATACCGTTATCGATAGTTGATTTCCCTTTGCCAAATCTTTGGATAACATCTTTGTTCCCGCAAACCCAGCCTAATCTCCAGCCTGTTACTGCATAAGGCTTTGAAAAACTGAAAAATTCAATACCGATATCTTTTGCACCTTCCAATTCAAAAATACTGAATGGCTTTTCTTCTTCTTTAAAGTACATATCGCAATATGCAGCGTCAGAAACAAGCAATATATCGTATTTTTTACAAAAATCAATTACTGATTGAACATATTTTTTGTTAGTAGAATGTCCAAGCGGGTTGTTCGGATAATTTATAAATAAAGCCTTGATATTTTCTGCTTTGTATCCGTCTTTTAAGATATTTTTATAAACTTCTTCAACATTCGGTTGATAGTTATTTTCTTGTGTTAAAGGCATTGGATAAGCTTTTGCACCTGAACATTTAATGAATTGTAAATAAGATGCATAACAAGGATCAGGAACCATTATTACATCTTTTTCTAGTTCTTCATGTTTTGGTGTTGTGATAAATCTGACTAAATTTGCAATACCTTCTTTAGAACCTACAAGTGAGAATATTTCTGTTTCGGGGTCTAAATCTACTCCAAAACGATTTTTCATTCTCTGTGCAATAGCTTTTCTAAAATACGGTTCACCTTTAGGTGTTGAATACATGTGTATTCCGTCTTCGTCTAATATTTCTTTTAATCTGTCAATTAATGCCTTTGGAGGAGCAGCTGTCGGTGCGCCCATTGAAAGAGATATTGGGGCTCTGTTTCTTGCAATCAATTCATCTTTCAACTTTGCTGTTTGTTCTTTTAATTTGAACATAATATAAGTATCAAGTGACATAACTTCTTTGTTAAATAATTTTTCTATATTCATAATGTTTACCTCAATTTTCAGATATTATGTGCATAGGTCCTTCTAAAGATGCTGTTACAAATTGTTTTGTATATTCATTGCTTTGTGTAAGCATATCTTCAGGAGTTCCTTCATAAACTATTTTGCCATCATAAAGCATAATCACACGGTTAGCGGTCCTTTTGATTGTAGACATTTGGTGAGTAACAACAATAGAAGCTGCATGTGTTTCTTCTTTAAGTCTTACAATATAATCTTCTATTAATGTTGAAGATATCGGATCAAGCCCTGCTGTCGGTTCATCATACAGAATTGTTTTGGGTTCTGTAACAATTGCACGAGCAAAGCTTACTCTTTTTTGCATACCGCCTGAAAGTTCTGATGGGAATTTGTTCTCTATTCCTTTTAATCCGACAAGTTCAAGTTTTTCTGTAACAATATTTCTAATTTCTTTTTCAGAATATTTATTGCGTAAATCTTTTCTTTCATGAAGAGCAAAAGATATGTTATCCGCGACATTCAAAGAATCAAAAAGGGCAGAATATTGAAATACCATAGCAATATCGCCGTCAGATGTGATAATTTCTCCGCTGTCAGGTGTTAAAAGTCCGCAAATAAGTTTTAAAATGGTACTTTTGCCGGATCCTGAAAAACCTACAATTGCTAAAGTCTCACCATCTTCAACCTTGAATGAAACATTATCTATAACTCTTCTTTCATCAAATGTTTTTATTAAATTTTTGACTTCTATACTCATCTTTTATATTTTACCACCTTAAAAGAAAAATGCTATTGCAAAAATCATATCCCATATAACAATTGCAACAAACGACCATACAACAGCTTTTGTTGTTGCTTCTCCAACGCCTTTTGCCCCGCCTTTAGCGTAATATCCGCAAGAACAGCTTGTTAGAGCGATTGTTGCACCAAAAAATATTGCTTTTAAAAGGCATACGCCTAAGTCTTTCATATAAATTCCAAGCCACGCAGAATCGAAAAATGCCATAAAACTTAGTCCTGCTGTAATTTTTG
>USJT01000130.1 GCA_900555175.1 uncultured bacterium | reverse complement strand
AACTTTTTAAAATTATTTTTTATCATTTTTTGTCTTTCATATTGTTTATCAGACAAGCTCTGCAAAGTATCTTTTTGTTCCTTAAGCATATCATATATAACAAGCAATTTGCTATTTTCCGGCAAATCTCTAAAATTTTCTTCCCCTGATTCTACTTTAGAAGTTACATTATATCTCCCAAAATTAACAGAATTTATATTTTGAATTTCCATAATTTTCCTCACTAATCAATAACTTTACCTTCAAAGATTTCCATAACCATATTTACATTATCAGAATGTAATGAGTCAGCTATTTTTGAAGCACTTGCAGATTCACTACTATGCACATCTTCTTTTAATTCGTCAACCTCATGTTGAGAAACCTCAGGCTCCATTTTAACATTTTTCATTACAGGTGAAGGTTTAGGTTTTGGAGCTTCCGCAACATGGTTTTGTGCCTGACTTGTTGGGGCAGCAGCCGGTTTTATCTGAACATCATCTGCATGAGGCAGTCTTACTGTTACATTTGAATTTGATTGACCAAATAAAGCATTAACAGCATCAACAATCGCTTGTTTTTTAGAACCGCTTTGAACCTGATTTAAGAAAATTTCATTTTTCATAGTCAAAATTGTTTCTTCAGGAGAAATCTTAATAGGGTTTGCCCACTGCTTTAACAAAGCTCTTGTCGGTGCGCTATGAATATTATTCAAAAGATTCCCCCACAAGACAGAAATATCAGCCCCGTCAGAATGTTTTGACATCGGCATTGGAGAAAATGTATCTTCAACATCAGAATTATTTTCTTCAACTTTTGGAGAGTTTTCAACCTTTACAGGTTCAGCTGCTACCTTTTCTGATTCATTAGAATGTTGTTTTACAATATCAGGTATTGCATGATGTTCTGTTTTTTGAATTTCAGGTTTCTTAACAGGTGAAGGTGCTGTTTTATATGCAGAAACCTGAACAGGTGAAGCATAATTTCTTGAATTATTAGCAATATTTGTTGCACCTCCTTCTAATCTTGCAATTCTATTTTGAAGCTCTACTAAAGATGTATTTTCAGTCAAGTTTGCAAGATCAATAATTGCAACTTCTAACCACAAACGAGGATTATTAGTTAGCTTTAACTCTTTTATATAATCAGCACACTTATCAATTAGAAAAACAATCTGATGAGTTTCAACATTCTCAGCTTGAGAAGACAAAGATTTTATTTGAGCATCATTTGCCTGAGTTAATTCAAATGCAATTTCCTTTCGGCAATTTTTAACAATTAACAAATTTTTCAAATAATCCATCAAGTTTGTCAAAATCTGCACAGGTTCATTACCTGAATTATAAATCTTTTCTAAATCTTCAATAGCTTCCTGCGGTTTTGAATTAACAATTTTATCGGCAAGTGAATTTAATGTATCAAAAGACAAACGCCCTAACAAATTATTAATATCATCCGTTGTAATAGCATCTTCTCCATCGAGAACACTCAATTGATCTAACAGAGCAATACTGTCACGCATTCCGCCTGCAGAATTTTTTGCAATCGTAAATAACGCATCATCAGTTATATTAATTTTTTCCTTATCTGAAATATATCTAAGATGTTTTACAATATCATCTGTTGTAATACGTTTGAAATCAAAACGCTGGCAACGACTTTTTATGGTATCCAAAACTTTATGGACTTCTGTTGTTGCAAGAATAAATATAACATTTTTCGGAGGTTCTTCAAGTGTTTTCAACAAAGCGTTAAAAGCAGTAGTTGATAGCATGTGAACTTCGTCTATAATATAAATCTTGTATCTGCTGTTGACAGGTGCATACATAACCTTTTCTAAAATATTTTGAGCATCTTCAACTTTTCTGTTACTTGCAGCATCAATTTCAATTACATCCATAGGAGTTGAATTTGTAATATCAATACAATTTTCACAAACTCCGCAAGGATTTATAGTAGGGCCTTCTTTACAATTTAAAGATTTTGCGAAAATACGAGCCGTAGAAGTTTTACCGGTACCTCTTGGGCCTGTAAAAAGATATGCATGAGAAATTTTATTTAATTCAATCGCATTTTTTAAAGCTTTTTTAATATGCTCTTGTCCAACAACTTCTTCTAATCTTTGAGGACGATATTTTCTATATAAAGGTATATATTTTTCGTTCATGTTAAAATTATAACAAGATAATATCTAAAAGGAAAATATTATGAAGATAATTAAACCTGCATTACTAAAAGAAGGAGATACGATAGGAATTTTAGCACCTTCAGGTGCTATGGAAGATGATACAAACCTTCAAAGGGGTATTAAATTTTTTGAAAACAGAGGATATAAGGTTAAATTATCAGATAATATATATAAAAAAAACAGATATCTTGCAGGCACAGATGAAGAAAGGCTAAATGCTCTGCATAAAATGTTTTCGGATAAATCGGTTAATGCAATAATATGTCTAAGAGGCGGATATGGAGCAATTAGATTAATCAACAAAATTGATTATGAATTAATCAGAGAAAACCCAAAAATTTTCTGCGGATATTCAGATATTACAGCACTTAATGCAATGTTTTTAAAACGTGCAGGACTTATGACCTATTCAGGCCCAATGATTTTGAGCGATTTCGGGCAAGAAGATATTTGTGAATACACGATTAATAAATTTTTTGAAACCGTTTGTGAAGACAAATTCGACTACAAAAGCACATTCTGGGGCGGAAATTTATCAACGCTCGTATCGCTTTGCGGGCAAGATTTTATCCCTGATTTTGAATTTACACTATTTTTAGAAGATTTAAACGAACCTCTTTATAAAATTGATAAAATGGTAACTCAATTATTCAATATTGAGAAAATAAGAAAAAATACAAAAGCTATCGCAATCGGAGATTTTCTTGACTGCGAAAGCGTAGATTATATATTTGAGGAACTTAATCTTCCTCTAATTAAAAATTTTCCTGCATCTCATTCAGAGCGGAAAGCAACAATCCCTTATGGTTTCAGCAATCTTTTAAAATAATAATAAGCAAATAATTAATTTTATATTAAGTATGTATTCTCTCAAAATTTTTTGAGCTAAAATATATATTATGTAGTAGATAAATAAGGATAAAAGACTATGTGGGATTATTCAGATAAAGTTATAGATCATTACAGAAACCCTCGTAATGTAATAGGTGAAGCCGGTTCACTTACATGCGGCGACTCTTTAAAAATATATTTAAAAATTAAAGACGGAGTTGTTACTGATGCAAAATTTCAAACCTTTGGCTGCGGATCAGCAGTTGCAAGCTCAAGCATCTTAACAGAAATGATTATCGGTAAAACAATTGATGAAGTTAAAAAAATTACAAACAAAGATATTGCAGATGAACTAGGAGGACTTCCACCTGAAAAAATGCACTGCTCAGTTATGGGCTATGAAGCTTTAGAAGATGCTTTGAAAAATTACGATGATTACACTGATTTGGATGATTTAAGAAACGAAGATGCCGCAAATAAACAAAGAGAAAAAATCGTTTGCACATGCTTTGGAATTACAGAAAACGTAATTTGGGATGCTATAAAAATGAACGGACTTAAAACTGTTGAAGAAATCACAAATTACACAAAAGCAGGCGGAGCTTGCGGAAAATGCAAAGGGTTAATTCAAGATATAATTGACACTTACTACAAAAAAGAAGAACACGAGAAAGAAGAATCAACACTTTCACCTGCTCAAAAGATTTTGAAAATCAACAATATTATAGAAAATCAAATTTCAAATGAGTTGAGAAAAGACGGTGGAGATATCACATTAGTAGACATTGACGGCAATAAAGTTATGGTAAAACTTCGCGGGAAATGCTCAGGCTGCAAAAATTCTCACCTAACTCTTAAAGCATTTGTTGAAAAAACTTTAAGAGATACTGTTGATTCAAATATTGAAGTTGTAGAGGTATAAAAATGAGTTTAATATATTTAGATAATAACGCAACGACAAAAGTTGATCCGCAAGTATTGGAAGCAATGCTTCCGTATTTTCAGGATGAATATGCAAACCCATCAAGCGTATATGAATTTGCAAAACGCTCTAACCATGCAGTAAAAGAAGCTCGTGGAGTTATGAAAGACTTTTTTAACGCAAAAGATGAAAAAGAAATAATCTTCACATCTTGCGGTTCTGAAAGTGCAAATACAGCAATCCGCGGCGTCTTAAACATGAACAAAAATAAAAGACACATAATAACAACGAAAGTTGAACACCCTTGTGTTTTAAATCTTTATAAAACACTTGAAAAAGAAGGATATAACGTTGATTATATCGGAGTAAATTCTAACGGAGAACTTGATTTAGCACAATTAGAAGAAACAATCAACGATGATACGGCACTTGTATCTGTTATGTATGCAAACAACGAAACAGGTGTAATCTTCCCGATTGAAAAGATTTCTGAAAT
This sequence comes from uncultured bacterium, assembly GCA_900555175.1. Taxonomy (GTDB): domain Bacteria; phylum Cyanobacteriota; class Vampirovibrionia; order Gastranaerophilales; family Gastranaerophilaceae; genus Stercorousia. Next base: position 257 of record USJT01000130.1, on the reverse strand, counting down.
TATTAAATCAAAGAACAAAGAAACAAAATTCTTCGTAGATGCTGTTCAAGTTTCAGGTAAAATCCCAATAGATGTTCAAGCTCTCGGTGTTGATTTAATGGGAATTTCAGGGCACAAGTTCCATGCACCTAAAGGAATCGGAGCTTTATATGTTAATTCAAAAACTCTGATTACCCCGTTAATTATCGGCGGGCACCAAGAACGCGGCAAACGTGCAGGTACAGAAAACGTTCCATACATTGTCGGTATGGCAAAAG
>USJT01000129.1 GCA_900555175.1 uncultured bacterium | reverse complement strand
TTGGAATGTTTAAGATATGCCGAATTAAATATGGATTTGTCAGAATACAAATTTAATCGTGATAATATTCTTGCAGCCTGCATTTTACACGATATAGGCAAAATTTTTGAATACACTGTTGATTTAGAAACAGGCTTGATTGATTATAACGAAAACTTTAGAAAAGAATGGCTTACACACTCTCAATACGGTTTTTCAATCTGTATGAATAACGGCTTCAAAGAAATTGCGAGAATGATAGCAGCGCACCATGGAAGAAGCGATTGGGGTGCTATTATCGACCTTGACCAAAAAGATTTGGAACCTGAATTGTATTTCATTCATCTTGTTGATAATCTTTCAGCCAAATTCGGAAAAATTAATGTTCACATTCTTGAAGCAAAAGGAGTATAACATTGTCTAAATTAAAGAAAAAGCATAATTATAAAGGAACACTTGTTTGTGTAGAAGGGATTGACGGTTCAGGCAAATCCACACAACTTGCACTTCTTCGTGATTGGCTTAAATCAAGCGGACATGATGTTATATTTACGGAATGGAATTCTTCTGAACTTATCAGCCAAACAACCAAACTTGCGAAGAAAAAGAATATGCTTTCGCCAAGAACTTTTTCACTTTTGCATGCGGTTGACTTTGCTGACAGATTTAAACAGGTTATAGATCCTGCTTTGAAAGCCGGATTTATCGTGCTCGCAGACAGATATGCTTACACTGCGTTTGCAAGAGATGTTGCAAGAGGTGTTGATCCAAAATGGGTTAGAAATGTTTACAGCTTTGCGATAAAGCCCGATCTTGCAATATATTTTGATATTGATCCAAAACATTCAATGGAAAGAATTTGCGCAAATCGTGCTCCTAAATTTTATGAAGCAGGTATGGATTTAAAATTAAGCAACGATCCATACGAAAGCTATATGATATTTCAGGGACGAGTAATTAAGGAATATCAAAAAATGGTTAGCGAATTTGGGCTTGTACGTTTAGACGCAATGGATTCAATACATTCAAAACAAGTTGCAATAAGAAAAATGCTTGCAGAAGTTCTAAGCGAAAAAGGAGTAAATTTATAATGGCACAATTCAAAACAAAACACGGATATGAAGGATTGCTTGTTGTTATAGAAGGAACAGACGGTTCCGGCAAATCCACACAACTTGAACTTTTGAAAAAATCAATTCAAGCAAAATCATACGGCGTTATGGTATCTGAATGGAAAACATCAAGACTTATCGCAGGTGTAATTGATGATGCAAAAGAAAGAAACCTGCTTAATGCAACAACATACAGTCTTTTATACGCAGCAGATTTTGCAGACAGATTGGAAAACCAAATTATTCCTGCTTTGGAATCAGGTTTTATCGTACTTTTGGACAGATATTATTATACAGCACTTGCACGTGACGTTGTGAGAGGTCAAAATATAGAATGGGTAAAAAATCTTTATGATTATGCACCTGAACCTGATTTAGTATTTTATCTTGATATGCCTGTTGATGTTCTTTTGAAAAGAATTATCGGAACAACAGGATTAAATTACTACGAAAGCGGACGAGATGTAGGTTTTTCAACAGATTTTTACAAAAGCTTTGAAATCTATCAAAACAAATGCTTGCAACAATATGAAAAAATGAAATCTGAATATAATTTTATAAGCATCGACGGAACAAAATCCGTTGAAGAAATTCACGCAATTATGAATAAAGAAGTCCAAAGAATCTTGGATTCAGGCGTATTATATTAATAAAAATATTTAGATTATAAAATAATTGTTACGTAAATAAATAAAAATTTACGTTATGAAACATTTTGCTCCACACGTCATGGTTTATGCTACATTAGAGAATGTAAAGAGACAAATATATTATAGTTTATAGGAGATTAATGAATGTCTGAATATCTGAGCAAGGAAGAGATTAAACATTGGAGAAGTTCATTAGAAAAAATTACATTAGAAGAATATGCTGCCAGATTAGGGAAAAAAATAGAAGAGGCTAAGCCTACAAATGATTTAATAGACATAGTCTTGAAAGGTAAACCGGTAGTTTCAAATGAAAGTGACTGGAAACAATCTCACGCAGAAAAATTAAGCTCAATTGCTGACAGAGGTTACGACATTGAAAGAGATATCGCACCAAGTCCGTTTTCTATTCACAAATTCCATGAAGAAATAGAAGCTCCGGCAAAACCTGCTAAAACTAAAGTTGAAAAGAAAACAACGACATCTGCTAAAAAGACTGTTGCTAAAACGGTTAAAAAATCTACTCCGGAAGCAGCACAAAATCTTAGAGATGAAGTTAGAATTGTTTTCAAAAAAGCTTTAACTGACAGAGAACAAAAAGTATTTGACCACTTTGTCGCTAACAGAGGCAAAATTGTTTATGCAAAAGATTTAGCAGCATTACTTGATTTGCCAAGAGATTATGTTTACAAATACATCAAAAATCTTAGAGCAAAAATCGACGGTGAAAACCTTCAAAATGCTGATAAAGGCGGTTTTATACTTAACTAAAAACTTTAAATTCATATAAAAAATTCCCTGATTGATAATTAATCAGGGAATTTTTTTATTATTATTTATTTTTGTTTTTATTACTTTCTCAACAATACGTTCATACCGGCCTTAAAGTAATTTTTAAACTCCTCAAACGTTCTTATTCTTGAAAGCATTCTCAAAATATACTTTGGTCTTAAATAAAATCTTTTTATTGCTGATTTATGAAGTTCAAACACTCTTTCACGGGTTAAGTTATGAGTATTAACAGCAGGATAATAATATGCGTTTTCAAAAGAAGTTTCTTTATCAAACAAGTTATGTTCCTCTGCATAATCATAAAATCTTGAGCCGGGAAGTGGAGTTGCCGTATAAAAACTAATAAAATCACTATCTAATTCAATTGCAAATTTAATAGTTTCTTCAACTGTTTCCTCTGTTTCCCAAGGAAGCCCTATTACAAAATAATTATAAATTCTAATTTTTGCTTTTTTGAAAACTTTAACCGTACGTCTGACATCATCGAGTGTTATATGCTTACCCATTTTATTAAGCATATCCTGAGAGCCGCTTTCAACACCGATACTAACCAAACGGCATCCTGATTTATACATCATTTGAGCCATCTCTAAATCGGCAGTATCAGCTCTTGTGTTTGCAGACCAGGTAATTTTCAAACCGCTGTCAATAATTGCACGGCACAATTTCATTGTCCAATCTTTGTCTAAATTAAATATATCAGACCAGAACAAAAAGTTCTTAATATTATATTTTTCAACGCATTCTCTAATTTCTGCCACAATATTTTCAGGTGATCTTCTTCTTACCCTTGAACCAGAAACAGGAGTTGCAAGACAGAAAAAACAATGGAAAGGACAACCCCTTGAAACTTTAATTGTAGCTTGAACCTTATTATTATCAGGACGTCTGTAAATATTATTATCAACAAGATGACGAGCAGGGAATGGTAGTGAATCCAAATCTTCAATAAAAGGTCTTTCTCCCGTAAATTTTACTTCCCCATTTTCTTTATAATAAATCCCAAGAATATGATCCCTTGGAATTCCGCTTAAAATTTCTTTCAGCGTAATTTCAGCTTCTCCAAGAATACCAAAATCCAATTCATCATGTTCAGACATTATCCGATTTGCCAAAGCAAGAAAAGCTGCGCCTTTAGCAATTGTAATAATATTCGGACAAATTTCCTTAGCTTTTTTAACAGCTTCCAAATCGTGCACTAAAGTAGGTGTTGCAATATTTACGACCAAATAATCAGGTTTAAATTCTCTTAAATCCTTCTCATAATCTCCACCTTGACTGTAATCTTGAATTTTTGCTTCCAGCCCTTGTCTTTCTGCAATTGATGCCAAATACATCAAATCAGTCGGCGGCAAAGGCGGTATAACAATTAAATCACGAGTAGGTTGCTGACAACGATCTTCTCTATTTAAGACAGGAGAAGGCGGATAGATTAAAAGAATTTTTTTAGACATTAACATTTTTCCTTTACAGAATTAGTAATAATTGCAGCAATCGCTAAACAAACTGCACCGATAATAAATGCGTATTCCCAATGGTAATTGATATAATCAGAACCCATTGCAAATGAGCATTTTGAAATTATCCAAGCAACAAGAGTGCAAACGAAAACTTGAGGACCTGCGATAAAGATATTAAAAATACCCATTACAGAACCTTCAGTACCTTTTTTGATAAACTGAGAAAGCATCGCAAAAGGTAATGCACAAATACTTGCCCAGCCGATACCTGCTAATCCCATTAAAGCAGCAACAGCTTTAGGATTTTTAGTAAATGCCATTCCAAGATAAGCCAACACCATTGAAATTAACGAAATAATATGAACTTTTTTATTTGTATATTTTGCAGAAAGCACACCAATTGGAATAGCAACCAAAAAGCAAACAAGATTAAATATTGCAAAACATACAGAAGAAAAATTAGTTCCTGTCAATGTAGCCTGAGAAAACTGTTGAGCAGTATAATCAGAAACAGTTGTTAAATCAGGCACGCAATAGATTGTATGAACTGCATACTGAGTGAAGAAAATCATCATACACATAGTACCAATCCAAGTAAAGAATTGCATAGTACAAATTTTAGAAACTTCAGGTGAAAGAGCAAAGAAATTTTTAATAGCCTCAATCAAACCCTTTTCTTTGAT
>USJT01000128.1 GCA_900555175.1 uncultured bacterium | reverse complement strand
AGGGAATAAAAGTTGTAAAACCTGCACTGATTTTAGGAGGAATTTATTATATTGTAATTCCTGTAATTTCAACATTCTTGGCAGACAGAGTGGATAATAAAAATCAAAATTATGCTAAAAAAGCTTAGCTAATTTACATATTTTCTTCTTGGTCTTCTTCCAATGATTCATTTATAAATCTTGCAGGATTTTCCATTATATATTCAATATCTCCCGGATTTTTAATATAATTGTAATCATATCTTTCAGCGTTATGATTTAGAGATATTGTTCCGTAATCCAAAATCCTTCCCATTGTAGTTTGAGAAAAATCACACATATTAAATTTGTTAATAGGAATATCAATTTCAACAGGATTTAGAACACCTATTTTAATGTGTGCAAATTTTGTAGTTATAACTATTTTATCTGAATGGTATCTCAAAATAGGGTAAACAATAGGAATAAGGATTAAAAATACAACAATCCAGCTAAAAATGCTGTGAGTGTTTAAAAATATTACCCAAAAATATATGAAAAATACAGGAGTCATAAAAATTGGCCAAAAAAGTGCCATCCAGTGTTTTTTTACATCATATAAAACGAGTTCTTCACTATTTTCAGGCGGAAGTTTGTATTCTTGCGGAATTTCATATTCCTGCTTTATAGGTTCTACTCTGACAGGTTCAGGCTTTTTTTCAACCATATCGCGTTTTAAATCAGCACCGCAATACCTGCAAAAGTTATCAAAATCTTTAACCGGTTTTCCGCAATTTGGACAAAACATTATGTACTCCTTTGTGAGCCAATTTTAACACAGGATTTGACTTTAGTCAATCAAGGATATATTATTAATTTTGGAGAATTTATGAATAAAGCCGAACTTTTAAGATTATATAATTTAGAGCTTGATGAATTATTAAAAGAATCATCAAAATATATTAAAAATGATGTTGAATTTTGTTCACTTGTAAATGCCCGTAATGGCAAATGTTCACAGAATTGCAAGTATTGTGCGCAAAGCTCGCATTATAAAACTCATATTGATGCCTATCCTTTGATAGAGCTTGAAAAAGTCAGAAAAGCTGCTATTGATGCAAAATCTCATAAGGCTGCAAGATTTGCAATTGTAACGTCAGGCAAAACTCCTGATGAAAGCGATTTTGATAAAATTCTTGCAATGATTGATGAAGTCAATAAAATAGATGGGTTGAAAAGTTGTGCTTCTATCGGAATTTTGAACGAAGAACAAATTAAAAAGTTGAAAGAACACGGCTTGGTAAGATTTCACCATAATATAAATACTTCAAGGTCTTATTATCCTGAAGTTTGTACTACTCACAGTTTTGATGACAGATTAAACACTTGCAGACTTGTTAAAAAATACGGAATGGAATTGTGCTGCGGTGTAATTTTGGGAATGGGTGAAAGTGTTGAACAAAGAGTTGAAATGGCATTAGAGCTTGCAGAAATTCAACCTGATTCAATCCCGATAAATATTTTGATGCCGATTCCACAAACCCCGTTTGAAAATTATTACGACAAGATTGATGAAGAAAATGTCTTGAGAACTCTTGCAATATTTAAAATTGCAAACCCGAAATCAATACTTCGTTTTTGCGGCGGAAGAATGCGTATTTCTGACGAAAATCAGCGCAAAGCCATAAAATCTTGTGTAGAAGGAATTATGACAGGGAATTATCTTACAACTGTCGGGAAAGCCCCTCAAGAAGATATAAAAATGGTTTTGGATTTAGGTAAAAATATTAAAATGTAACAAAAATTTAAAATTATTAAAGAAATTCATTTCTATAACCGTAATTACTTTGTAGTAAGAAAGGTTATATGTATGAGTAATGAAATGAATGTTAATCGTGGTTTCCCTACGGACACCTCTGAAGTAAACTATTCCGGCATGATGAAATCAAGTTCGGGAAAAAGTGCAAATTCTGAGATGAAAGTTAACAGTGTATGGGAACATCCTGCAAAAACAGCGCCGACTTCATCTCAACCTGTACGAAATAAAAAACAATCTTCTTCGTCATCTTCTGTTGCTCAAAGGTTACATTCAAAGTGGCAAACAGTAATGGAAGAAGAATCAAAAGTTAAACAAAGCAGATTTAAATGCGATCCGAATATCTCTGTTAGCTTTTTTAATGAGGTTGCAAAGGTTGCTAAAAACATAAATTGTAACCCTGAAGATTTGGCTGCAATAATTTATAAAGAATCTCATTTTGACCCGAGAGCAAAAAGCAGTTCCGGCAAGTATTCAGGTTTAATCCAGATGGATAAAATGACATTTGATAGTCTTGAAGTTAAAAATAAATGTACATATCGTGAATATTGCAGACTTCCGAGAGAAAAACAGCTAAAATATACTGAAGCATATTTGAAATTCCGTATAGATGAAAAAGGACTTAAAGGCAAACGATTAAGCGGTGGGCAAATTTATACGCTTATACGTCGTCCTGCAGACATAAACAAGCTTTCAACCGTAAGAGCTCATCAAAGAAGTGTTGATGATGCCAAAAAAGTTCCTGCAAAAATGAAAAAATTAAATACAAAAATGTAGATTATAAAAAGTGAAAAATATTATTAAAAATAAGAAAACCGATATCTTTTTTGATATCGGTTTTCCCAGGCTTCGAACAGATTATGTACTGTGCTGCCATAGAATTAATGCAAAAATTTAAGCAATTATTCAGAGCAGCCGAATGCAATAGTAATGTGTTCTCTTGGATTAACAGCGGAGATTTTGTATCCGCGCGGGTCAACAAGGTAAGCAAATTCGTCGCCTGTGGTTTGGAATAAGCCCATTGTACCTGATAAAGCTGTTCTTGTAACATCGACAGGAGCTTTAACAGTTTCCCATAAGCCGTCGCCTAAGTTACGAGCAGCAGCACCAAATTCACCCTGGAATGCGTGACCTAGCATATAACCTGCGTCATTAGAGATGTTTTCAGCAGCGTTACCAACGTTTGTGATGATACCGCCTGCAGTTCTACCTACAACACCAATCATTGAACCTGCTAATGTAAACGGCATTTCAACAAGTCTTGCAACAGGGTTAACCTGTTTTGATTTGTTAACTTGAGCTTGTAGAATTTGTTTAGGTAATTTAGTTTTGCAATCACCGTTTTTGATTTCAGTGAAAGACAATTTTAAAGCACCTTTGTCACAGCCTGAAGGTCTTATAACTTCTACAACCTGACCTGTTACGGTTGAACCGCAAGGGTAAGTTACACCGTTAATTGTTACGTCTTCAAGAGTGTTTGCTCTGAAGTATTGTCCTACGTGAGATGATTTTGCGGTTAATTGGTCAATCATTTTTACTTTTAATGTAGGAATTTTAACGATTTCTTCTTGTTCTACAAAAGCATTTTTGTTTACAGGACAAGCAGGGCAGATATTGTTTGCTGTTTTTGGATTTGTATCGTAGCCTAATGCTACACGAACAGTTTGCATCATTGAAGCGACCTCTGCACGTGTTGCTTCTTTGTTAGGCATAATCATATTTGGGTTAGGTGAATCTTTCAAAGCACCGTTTTCCAAAGATTTTGCGACAGGAATTCTTGCCCAGTTAGGAATAGATGCACCGTCTGCATATTTGCTCAAGATTTCATCTGCTTTGCATTGGTCGATATCGCAAGTCATACCTTTTGCGATTGTTGTTAAGGCTTCAACTCTTGTTACAGGGTGGTTTGGTTTGAAGTTTCCGTCAGGGTAACCCTTTAACAAGTCTTCATCAACTGCTTTTGCAATAGCTGCGTTAGCCCAGTTGCTTTTTGGAACGTCTTTGAACAAACCTTCACGAGGCATATCGCATTTGTCAAGGTTAAATCCTTTAACCAACATTGTTGCAAATTCTGCACGAGAGATGTTTCTGTTAGGTTTGAAGTAACCGTCAGGGTAACCTACTACAACATCATTTATAGCTAATTTGTCGATGTCGCAAGCTGCCCAAAATCCGTTAGGAACGTCAGGGAATTGGCAACCGCCTAAATTTGCTGCTGCACCTGTTGTTTGCATCATTTGGTTAGGGATTTCATAGGGAACAAATGATTTTCTGACAGCATCAATTGAGTTTGCAGATTGGAAATCAATAGGGCAATTGTTACCGTCCATTAATCTTTCGTTTCTGTCAATCGGAATACCGTTATGTCTTGTAGGTTCTTCATTTAGGCAAGGCATTTGAGATGCAGCACCTGTAACTTGGCCTTGAGATGAAATTGTTGTACCGCTAACGTTTGAGGAAAGTACTCTCGGTGTTCCTGCAAGCGGTGTATCTGTTGAGAAAATAGAGTTTGCAGGTTGACCTATGTAGTTATTTGTACCGTAAATCGCATTAGGGTAACCATATACCTGTTTCATATCTTTTCTGTCAGGTTTTCCTGTTTGAGGACAAAGTGCACAGGCAGGATCTGCAGGTTGATCACAGCTTATTTCATCAGGACATCCGCAGTCTGATTTTTGTTCTGTTTCACACGGATCACATGGGTCCGGTTTTTGGCAATCACAATCAGGAAGTGCTTTTTGGCACTTTGAACAAGTGTTTGGTTTAGCTGTCTCACATGGACATGCAGGACCTGTTACGACAGGTAACGGCTCTGCACATGGTGCCGGTGTTTCCGGGGTTTCGCATGGACAAGCCGCCATTGCCTGATTCAAGGAACACGTTGCTATTCCAACGGCAA
>USJT01000127.1 GCA_900555175.1 uncultured bacterium | reverse complement strand
AATCCTTTGTGCTGCAATTTTCAGCACCCTTGCAATATTTATTGTAATTAAGAATTTATTACCTTTAAAATATATATTTTTCTGGGTTATTATATTTTATTTCGGATTTTTTAATGCATATTCAAGAACAAATATAACAGATTCTCTTGTTCCATACGCATCACAAAACGCGGTTATTCAAGGTCAAATCGTATCAATCCCAAACGGGAACAGTCCGGAAAAAGTAAAATTTTTCTTTAAAGCAGATAAAATCAATGGAGAAAACGTCTGTGGGAAAACTCTTGTTACATATACAGGAAAAGATTTTTCAAAATTACAAATAGGAGATGAATACGAATTTGCAGGAAGATTAAGAGTCCCATTCAAATCAAGTAATCCATCTCAATTTGATTACGGGAAATATCTACGGAATTTTGATACTTTTACAGTATTTTATGCAGATAATGTAAAACTTTTGAATACAAAATTAACACCCAAATGGGCATTTCTGCAAAACTTAAATATATTAAGAAACAACATAATAAATGTTCACTCACAATATTTGAAATCTCCAAACCTTGAAATATTAGGAGGGATTGTATTTGGAGATGATGCAATAGCCCCGCCTGATTATATAAAAACGTCGTTTGTAAATTCGGGATTGCTGCATATACTTGCGGCATCAGGAATGAACGTAGCTTTTATATACGCTTTTTGGGTATTTTTTATGAGGAGGCTAAAAGTTCCTTATAAATTTATGGTTATTTCAGGAATAGGTTTGGTTGTAATCTATACTTTTATGACTGGATTAGGGCCTTCTGTTATAAGAGCTGCATTAATGTTGATTTTCATACTTATCGGCAAATTAATAGACAGAGATGCACATTCAATCTCACTGCTTTCATTTGTTGCAATGTTGATGCTTATTTACAATCCTGCATTTATTAATGACGTAGGCTTCCAACTTTCTTTTATTGTAACTTTCGGACTTTTGACTACTGCAAATGTGATTTTTGAAAAATATCAAGATTCCAAAGTTCCACAATGGCTTATTAGTGCTTTACTAATCCCTGTTATTGCACAAATTTGGGTTGCACCTATTCAAATGTTTTACTTTAATACATTTAGTACATATTCAATACTTGCAAATATATTCAGCATGCCATTTTTAAGCATAATAAGCTTTGGCGGTTTTGTAAGTTCTATTCTTGCAATAGTCCCCCAATTTAGCCACAACTTATGCATGGGAATTGATATTATCTTAAATTACGTACTTCATATAATAGTTTTTATCTCACACTTTTTTGCAAATCTTTCAGGCTCACTTTTGACAACAACTCACCCAAACATTTTTCAAATATTCATTTATTATGGAATTGTTCTCACACTTACACTTTCAATAAAAACGGGCTTTAATAAAAAACTTATATACACCTGCATTCTCTCAAGCTTTTTACTTGGCATAACATTAATAAATATCCCATCTAAAAATCTTGAAATAATAACATTTGATGTTCAAAATGCGGACTGCTTTCTAATTAAAACCCCACAAAACAAATATTTTATCATCGATACAGGCAAAGCAGGATATAACGGAAGCAAAGCCCAAGCAAATTCAATCATCATAAAATATCTGAAAGATCATGGCATAAGAAATATTGAAGGCCTGATAATAACACATTTTGATAACGACCATTCAGGCGGTTCTGTCGATATTATGAAAAGCTTGAAAGTAAAACAAGTATATATAAATTCATTCACTGACACCTCAATGACTTCCCAAAATATATACAAAACCATTAAAGAATTAAATATTCCGACACAAATTCCGAATAACAATAAATCAATATATTCAGAAAAGGATTTTAACCTTCAAACATACATAAATAAATCAGAGAAAGATAACGAAAAATCAATTATCACCCTACTAAGCTATAAAAATTTTGACACCCTGTTCACAGGCGATGCCGGAATTGAAGCCTTTGAGAAATTGAAAAAAGATATCCCTCATAACGTTGAAATATTAAAAGTCGGTCATCACGGAGGTCCGAATGTCGTAAACCATGATATGCTAAATCATCTGAACACAAAAGTTTCAATAATATCAACAGGCCCAAACTATTTTGGGCATCCGAATAAGGGAACTCTTGATATCTTAAGAAAAACCGATATTTATAGAACAGACAGACATAATTCAATAAAAATCGAATCAGACGGTATCAAATACGACATTTTCACTTACAACAGAGCGAAAAAGCAATATAAAAAAGCAAATGAATACATCGCGAACTAAACAAGAGCAGCTTTATCAGCAAGAGCAGTTTCAATTTCATCAATAATCATAGAAGCTGCAGCAACTTTATCATCAGCAGAAGTAATAGGTCTTCCGACAACCATATAATCAACTCCTGATAAAATATTGTCACGCGGAGTATCAACTCTAACCTGATCATTTACAGAAGCCCAGGTAGGACGGGTTGCAGGACATAAAATTATAAAATCATCACCTATTTCTTTTCTTATTCTTCTTGCCTCTTCGGCACTAGCCACAACACCGTCAAGCCCGGTTTCTTTAGCAACTTTTGCAAGCTGCAAAACGAAATCTTCAATATTTCTATCAACGCACAATTCAGTAGTCAAAGTTTTTTGACCAAAACTGGAAAGTAGAGTAACTCCAAGAATTGTAGGAGGTTCAACTCCCATAGACTTAGCAGCCGCACGAGAAGCTCTGACAACAGCAGATGTCATCTTGGAACCACCTTGAATATGTACATTAAAAAAGTTTATATTATTTTTTACAAGGCTGATACAAGCCTTTTGAACAGTATGCGGAATATCATGGAATTTGCAGTCATAATAACATTTTGCGCCATGTTCTTCCAAAAGTCTGAATGCTTCAAATCCGTAATTGACAATCAAAGGCAGTCCAACTTTAAAATAACCGACATAATCTTTCAATTCTTTGACAAGATCTTCTGCCTCTTTTAAATTGTCAACATCCAATGCTAAAATAATTCTATCTTTAGCTGTTTTAGGTTTATCAATCATATTACTATGAATATATCACTACAAAAAAATAAAATCAACCCGTAAATGAATTAGGTCTGTTTTCTAATTCAAAAGGTTGATTTTATTAATTATAAATGCATTATTAAAAATTAATCTTCAAGCGTAATTTCATCAGGCAATTGAGGCAATTCTTTTGAATATGTGCAACCTAATTTTTCAAGCTTTGAAATTTGGTTGATTATGTTTCCTGTTCCGTTTAATTTTTTCAAAGCAGTGTTCAAGTTATCTCTTATTTTCAAGAGTTCTGTTAGCAATGCAGCGAATTTATCATGAACATTTGTACATAATCTTGCCATTTCAAGAATATTTTTATTTTGTCTGTCAACGACATGGAATGCGTTAATTATTTTTAAAGCAGCCAAAAGAGTAGACGGAGAAACAGGCATAACCTTGTTTTTCCAAGCATAATCCCACAAAGTACAATCATCGCAAAACATCATAGAATAGCAGCTTTCTATCGGGATAAACATTAAAACATAATCAGGAGATGAATCCTCAACAGAATAATCTCTCTTTGCCAAGCCGTTTATGTGAGCTTTTGTAGAATCAATAAATTGTTTTAAATGAATTTGTTTTTCCGCATCATCTTGAGCGTTAACAAATCCGTCCCAAGCTGCGAATGATGTTTTACTGTCAATATAAACGCATCTACCCTCAGGTAAAAATACAGTAGCATCAGGTCTTCCTTCAGCAGTTCCTGATTGAACTTTATATTCTTCATCTTTTCTAAGTCCTGAAGATTCTAAAACTCTTTCCAAAACAATTTCGCCCCAACGACCTGAAGATCTGTTATCTGAACGCATAACATTTACTAATGAATTTGCATCATGAGAAATTTTGTTTCCTGTTTCCAAAAAACTTTTTATATTCATATCAAACTTTGTGAAATTTTCAGTTTCAGCTTTGAAATTTGCCTCTGAACGCTTTTCAAAATCTTCTATTTTTTCTTTAAACCGCTTGAAAAATTCATCAAGTTTTTCTCTATTTTGATTAGACAATTCAGAAGAATTTTCTTTAAATATCTTATTTGCAGTATTTTCAAAATATAATTTCATCTGCTCTAACATCACATTCTGAGATGTTTCACTATTCTTATTGATAACTTTGAACGAAATAAATACGCATAAAGCACCAAATAAAAAACCACCTAAAAATATTAAAATTTGCATTTCTTACTCCCCTTTTTTGAAAATTATACCACAACAAGAGTAGTTTAAAAATATTAGCTTTATAAAAAATCAACCATGCGGACAAAAACCGCAAAACATGGTGTAGAGCATGGTTGAGGGAATTTATCAATCTAAGGATGTAAGACATTTTCTCAAACTATTATCAATTCAATATCAATCAGGGCATGGATGAAAACAACCCTCTAAAAGTTGTAGTATTTATAGTGTAGAGGGAACTTTAAAAAATTAACAGGGAGATAATGATGAGAGAGTTTAAAAGAAAATCAAGAATCTTGCTTATTGATGATAATGCAGATCACTTAAGAGGAGTAAAAGAATTAATCACACTTGAAAGCAGCTATGATGTAGTAGGTGCAACAACAAGTGCAAACATTGGGATTAATCTCGCAAAGAAATATCGCCCTGATATTATTTTAATGGATATCAATATGCCGGGAAAAGACGGTCTTC
>USJT01000126.1 GCA_900555175.1 uncultured bacterium | reverse complement strand
CTGACAAACCAATGCTTGCTTTATTTTATGCTGATTGGTGCGGTTATTGTATGAAATTTATGCCAAAATACAAAATATTAAGTGGTATTTATAAAAATAAATACAATTTTGTAATGATTAATGTTGAAGATGAAAGATATAAAAGTTTAATTGATGATGTTGGTATTTCAGGATTTCCAACAGTTTATATCTTAGATCCGAAATATGATAACAGAGTTTTAATGGCTAATAATTACTATCATAATTTGAAAAAATTCAGAATTGAATTGGATAGATATTTAAGAATTAGAGCTTTGTTGGATAAAGCAACTGCTGAAGATAACAAATAAGCATAAAAAAAAGACCTTGATATTTATATTCAAGGCCTATCCGTTTAAATAAGAAGAGAGAGCTTTATATTTATATAAAGTACGGATGTAATAAAAAATTGCTATTTTTATGCTTAATTATTAAGAAATTTTAACAATAAATTATGAAAGATATTCAAAACTTAAAAGATAATAGGAATGTTGATATTCAAAAGGTAGGAATAAAAAATCTTGAACTGCCTCTTATTATCCAACGCAAAAATAATTCAAATCAGGTTGTTTGCGCAAAGGCAAGGGTAAATGTTTCTTTGCCAAGGGATTATAAGGGAACTCACATGTCAAGATTTGTTGAGGTTCTTGCTGAGTGGAAAAATAAAAACCTGTTAGGTGTTGATATAAAAGGTTGTTTAGAAAAAATTATAAATAACCTTGATGCTCAAAGCGGTGAATTGGAATTTAAGTTTACTTATTTTATCGATAAAAAATCGCCTGTAACAGGGTTGTCAGCTCCTATGAGTTACGAATGTCTTTTTGAAGGACGTATTGAAAACGGGAATTACAAGTTTATTCTTGGAGTTGTAGTTCCCGTTACTACGCTTTGTCCTTGCTCTAAAGAGATTTCTGATAACGGTGCGCATAACCAAAGAGCTTTTATAAAGGTTAAAGTTTCTTATGATGAGAGCGAACAGGTTTGGATTGAAGATTTAATTGATTTGATTGAGGGTTGTTCTTCTTGTCCTGTTTATCCTTTATTAAAGCGAGAAGATGAAAAATTTGTGACTGAAAAAGCTTGGGATAATCCTAAGTTTGTTGAAGATGTATTGCGTGATGTTGTTGTTAAACTAAGAAATCATCCGATTATAAAAGAGTTTGAGGTTGAATGTGAAGCTTTTGAAAGTATTCACAATCACTCTGCTTGGGCTTTCCAGCACGAAATTAAAAACTAAAATTTGTAAGATACAATTGTGTTAATACTATAGTTTTTACCGCTGTTATCTTTTATATCTTGCAGGTTATATCGTTGACCTTCCAGTGATACTTTTGTTTTATCATTTATATCATACGAAACGCCTGCAAATGCTCCGACACTGTTTGTCCATTTATCTTTTTTGTAGTCATATTGACCTGAATAGTGTGGGTTTATGTAAATACTTGTTTTATCTCCAACCGGAATATTTGCAGATATTGGAGAATATCTTATTTGTGTTGTTTCAATATTTTTACCCATTTTATTTCTTATACGTAAGTTTTGGTTAAAAATTCCTTTTTTGTCGTAGTTGTAGCCACCTTTTAAATCTATTACAAAGCCTGTTTTTTTATTAAAATTGGTTGCTGCACCTGCAAAAGCTGATACATAGCCTTTGTTTATATTTAATTTTTCTTCAACACCAGCAACGGTACAATTTGAGCCGTCTAGTGATTGATAACTGGAAATTGATACATTCCCAACTGTTTTTAATGGTTCTGTCATAATATCCCCTTTTTTTATAAATTCCCCTTGTATTTATAATAAACGTATTTTTTTATAAAAAATTGCTTATATTTTAAGAAATATAAAAAACAAGGACAAAGTGTATTTGTCCTTGTTTGAATTTTGCTTATTAGTTTATTTGTTATTTTATTCGTTTAGTAGTTTTTCTGCAAGTTCTGATTCTGTTCTACCATTTAATGTTTTATTTATTTTTTGTAATTTTTGAGCAATTAATTCCATATTATCTGTCCATACAAAGTTATCAAGAACATATTTTT
Organism: uncultured bacterium; assembly: GCA_900555175.1. Lineage (GTDB taxonomy): Bacteria > Cyanobacteriota > Vampirovibrionia > Gastranaerophilales > Gastranaerophilaceae > Stercorousia. The sequence goes on along the minus strand of USJT01000126.1, from coordinate 2,637 downwards.
CTGCTTTATCAAAATCATCTTCCATTTGGATTTTAATTATTTCTGAAAGCATTTCTTTTGCAATTGGGACTACTTTATCAATATTTACATGAATTTTTCCATCTATGATATCATATGCTCCACGATCTGCAAAATATTTATTTTGCATTACTGTACGTACTCTATGCGCTTGGCTAAGTGTTGGTTTTGATTTTAAGAAGTTGTCAGCAACAGTTGTGACAATGATTTGTTTTCTTTGTTCTTCTGTATACATTCCAAGTTCTGTCAATAAATCAACAAATGCTAAAGAACCCATATCAGCTTTGTTTTCTTCAATAATATTTCTATATTTCCCAAGAGATTCACATGCTTTTTTAGGTCCGAGGGAGTGCGCATTTTCATGTCCGATTGTGAACCAGTGATCAGCTTCATCTAAATAATATTTGTGTTGGTCTTTATCTAAGGTAGCATCAAGAATTTCTTGAAGTTTTTTTGTATCACTTATAAAACGAATTTGTCTGTGATAAACATTACGTCTGCCACCGCCTATTGTAAGTGACAATTTGTCATCATTCGGTAAGTTTTCTGCAAGTGTAATCCCTCCGCGATAAGCGCCAACATCACCGGTTACAGCGACTAAATCAACATCTACCATTGTTTGTTTTGCATCACTGTTAGGGTTAATGTTTTGCTCATATTCATCAGAATATGGCATATTTTGAGCAAGTATTGGAAGATATTTCTTTATAGCCATAAGGGCTTCTGTACCCTTTTTATTGACAATTCCTACTCTGCCGCCTAGAAAATCTTTCGGAGTTGCTTTAATTCCATGTTTTTCCAAAAGTTCAGAAAGTTCTTTATTTTCGACAATTGTACCTGTCATTTCATCTTCGTAGTTTTCTCTTGTTATAGTAAATTCAAGAGGAGTGTCTTGTAGTGTTGCCCATTTCTTATCTGCGTAAGCATCGAGCATTGGATCAGCTTTTCTAAGAGCTTTTGCTTGAAGTTTTAAGTATTCATTAAAATCTTCGTTGGTGGATGTTTCAGATGCTTTTTCAATTTCATCTGCCATTTTTGCAAAATCTTCTTTGAATTTATCAATATAGTCAATTCCAACTAATTCATCACCTTTTCTTTCAACTACTGAACGTTGAGTCAATATTTTTTTGACTTCGTCAATTTTACCTTCATTAATCATTTTTGTTAAAATTGAATGAAATTCTTCTTTTGACAAGTCTTCCGGATAAACACCTTTGCCAGGGTATTCTTTGTACCCTTTAGCCAGATTAATTTTATTTGACATTGAATCAATTGCGTTCATTCCTTTTTGAGCATCGAAAAGAATTTTTGTAAGCTCAGCTTGTTTGTTCCCTTTTGAAATTTCTTTCTCAAGATATGCTTTAAATTCCAAGTTGTGAGGATTATCAAGTTGCATGTTAATTTTTTCCAAGATATAAGCTGCTTTTACAAGATGTTTTAGAGCTTCTTTATCACCTTCTGCAAGTTCTAAATATTCAGGTGCATCTGCTTTTAACATTTTTTTTGTAGTTAAATAATCTTTGCTTGTGCGTTTTTCTAATTCTTCCATAGAAAGATTAAATTCAAACTCTCTCATTATAATATTTCTCCTTTACTTTTGTCGCAATTATAGCACATTAATTTAGATTTATATTAGACCAAACAGATGAATATACCTTGACAAATAAAAAAAAATAATGTTAGAATAAAAGAGGAAATATTAAGAAAGGAGCTAGTTATGGTAAGATTTAAGGCAGAAAAGTTACACAAATCTTACAAATCAAAAGATAATTGTGTTGGTTTGTCTACGCACGTAGTGCTCGGGGCGATTTAAAGCTTGCTCCACAAGGCTTTCGAGGATTATTAAAAAAAATTGTGTCGGATCAAGCGGCACGCTTGGGATTTACGTTAGCAGAAGTATTGGTAACATTGGGGATAATAGGAGTTGTGTCAGCAATGACAGTTCCTACATTGATGCAAAATTACCAAAGAAAGAGTTATGTAACTCAATTACATAAAGTATATAATGAATTACAACAAGCTTTTATTCAAGAGATTACAGAAAGAAATGCTCTTAATTTAAAGGAAGCCGGATTAACAAGTGATGCTTCAATTGTTAATTTTATGAAAAAGCGATTTAAAGTAGTTCAAGATTGTGAAGATTCAACATCACCTTGTTTCGCCGATGAATATTCTTCTATGGATGGTTCAAGTAAAGGAGCTATTGTCAATATGGCAAGAAATCCTTTTTCATCATGCTATACTATAGCAAGTGGAGCATCTATATGTTTAGGATATTTATCCACTGAAAATGAGGAACAACTATCAGGAGCTGTCTATGTTGATATAAATGGAAAACAAGGTCCTAATATTGGCGGTCGTGATATGTTTACTATGCGTTATTATAATGATGGTACTATAGATGTGTATGCAGTTACTCCAGAATGCAGAGCTAATAGTGATAATTGTAATTCAAATTATGGTTCAAATCCTAAAGATAAAAGAGAATCCAGATACAGTCAAGTTTGTGTAAAGTCTAAAGAAGGAGATGATTGTATCGGTAAACTTTTAAATGATAATTGGGAAATGACTTATTAATTAAAAAAATATTGAAAAAAGTTTAAAAAATATTTTTAATAT
>USJT01000125.1 GCA_900555175.1 uncultured bacterium | reverse complement strand
TAGATCAAATCCCTTGTTATTCATTTGTTCCCCTTGTCGGTGGTGAACCGCTTATAAGAAAAGATTTTATCGATATTTTGATGAAAACTGCCAAGAAAACGTTTGGTAAATTGAATGTTGTTTCTAACGGAATATTGATAAATGATGAAATAATTGATGCTTTTATAAAAAGCAAAATGATGCTTTTATCTGTTTCATTAGACGGGTATGGAGAAAATCATAATATTAACCGAAATAAGGCTGGAATTTGGGATAAAATAATGGATAATTTTGACAATATGAATTCCCGTAAAAAACGCCCTATGGTTGATATAAAAACTATTGTTCTTGAAAATAATCTTGATGATTTGGTAAAACTTTATAAAATGTGTGATGAAAAGAAGTTTAACTTTTTATCGATTTCATTTTTAAGAAACAACAATTTGAAACAAAATTCAGTGTTATTTGATAGTTTTGTGCCTGAATTTAATGCAAATTATCCAATACAAAAATATTTTGATATGGAGCATTTTAAAGAAGTTTATAAAGAATTGATGAGCTTGAGCAAAAATTCTAAGGTAAAAATAAGATTTTCTCCAAAATTTGAGTATGCAAAAGACCCGCTTGCAAAAATTGAGGAATTTTTTAATACGCCTCCTGACAAGCCTGTCTCTGAAATTTATAAACCTTGTATGTATCCGTATTCAAATATGATGATAACTCCTGCCGGAGATGTTTATCCTTGTCTTTCTCAAAAAATCGGGAATGTAAAGGATATGAAAATTAAGGATGTATTTAATTTGCCTCATTACAGATGCTTTAGAAAAAATTTGAGAGTTGCAAAAGTTTTTGGCGCTTGTCAGATGTGTTGTGAATTGTCTGTAAAATAAATAATTTTTTGTATTTTTAATTTTTTTGTAATCCATGAAAACATGGGTATAGGTTCATGTGTATGTAATCGTGGACTTTTCAAATTTGTAGAATACGTTATACTAAAAATGTGGTTAAGGTTCACGCCCTTGAGATGGCAAAATCGTTTATCACACTTGGTTAGGGGATAGTAGTATATGGGTTATATTCATTGCTGCGGCGCTTTGCACAAGACCAAAGCGTTTTGTCTTGTGCCGCAGGAAAAATTTGTTCTGTGTGAAGTTGACTATCTTGCTAAATGTCCTGTTTGCGGGCATACAGTAGTTCAGCTTACAAGAGTTGATGATAGTGATAATATTTCTGTTGTCAGGAAAGTTAATAAGAAAGCTAGAGAATTTTTTAAAAAATTAGAAAAATACATTTTATATGAGGTTCGTCCAATAAATTACAACAAGATAAATTATGGTAAATTTTACCTTAACTATAACGAGTTCGGGGTAAAAAAAAGATGTTATTCTAATCTGAGAACATTAAAAATCGGATTAGCAGAAAATAAAGATTTAAAAAAAATCAATCCTTAAAATTATCTTACTCTCAGGGCGGTTTCTCCGCCCTTGTTTTTTTGAACGGAATTATTATGAATGAATTTTAACTATTTTTTTATATGCTGAACATAATTAAAAATCAAAGAAGGAAAGCGTAAAATGGCACTATCTCCAAAGGAAATTCAGGTATTGACTTTGGTTGCAATGGGTTATTCTGATAAACAAATTGGTGTCGAATTAAAAATAGCATACGGAACCGTAAGAAATCATATTGATAGAGCAGTTCTTAAGTTAAATGCACAGAATCGAACCCATGCAGCCATGATTTATAAACTTATGAATAAAGATTGGCTAGAGGATATTTATGAAAAGAATAATAATACATTGGACTGCCGGAACGTATTACCCGACAGATTATGAAAAAGAACATTATCATTTTTTGGTAGATAAAGAAGGAAATGTTCATAATGGAAAATTTAAGCCTGAAGATAATGAGGTTTGTAAAGTAGGAAAATATGCAGCTCATACAGGAGGTGGCAATACAGGAAGTATCGGAGTTTCGATATGCGCGATGGCAGGGTTTAAAAATAAAAAAGCTGTTGGAAATTACCCGATATTGAAAAAACAGTTTGAAAGTACAATGGAGTTATGTGCAAAACTTTCTATTAAATACAATATCTCAATTACTCCACAAACGGTTATGACTCATTATGAATTTGGGAAGAAAAATCCGAAAACGACTTCTGCAGGCAAAATTGATATTATCTATATTCCGCCTTATTCTTGGGTAACCCAAGATGAAGCAGGCAGTTTTATACGTTCAAAAATAAAATGGTATAGACAAAAAATTGAGTCTTAAAAATTTAGGCATACAAGAAAACACAGGAGAAGGTTATGGAAGTTGCATATTATAATTTGTCAGGCGGTATTAATCAATCATTAACCAAGACAGAGCTTGGAATGGATACCAAAAAGATTTATTGGGCTGATGCTGAAAATGTTGAAATTTTACAAAACAGAGGAGTTGTCAAACAAAAAGGTAATTCCTTATTTTTGGATATTGAAGAAGAAATTACGGGGCTTTGTGAGCTCTCTGCTTATGATATAAGCAAGATGATTATAACAACTGTATCAGGTAAAATTTATGTTTATGACGAAAACAAATTATCTAAAACATTAGTTGATAAGACTTTAGCAGGTAAAAAACCGGAATTTTTAAATTTTTTGAACGGTATTTTAATAATGACTGAAAGTGACGGGTTGTTTTATATAAAAAATAACGAAAATTATGAAGTTGTAGATTGCAATTTGAAGGATTTGGACAGTAATGTTTTAGTCGGTGGAACAATGGAAATTTTTAAGGGAAGAGTTTGGGTTGCTAAAAATGCGACAATATATTACTCGGCTCTTGGTACTTATAATGATTTTACAACTTCAAATGATGCAGGTTATATTAACGAATTCCATACGGATACAGGTTCAATCACTGCTTTAAAACAGTATAAAGATTATCTTGCCATTTATAAAAAAGATAGTGTTTATCTTTTGACGGGTACAAGTCCTGACGATTTTGCTATTAATTTGTTTGCAAATAAAGGTGCACAAACAGATGGGGCTATTGTAAATGTTGAAAATAAACAATATTTTTTAAGTAACGGAATTTTTGCTCTTGAACAGGTTGGGGAGCTTAATCAAATTCAGTTAGGTAGTGAAATTTCACAAAAAATAAAAGATGAATTTTCATTATTTGGAAATTTAGAGAATGCTTTTTGTTTGCATTATGAAACCAAAAGCCAGATATGGTACTTTTTACCTTATATTGATGATGATTATTTCCATACTATATGGATTAATGATTACGTTAATAAGGCTTGGTATAAAAGAGTTGTTCCGCAAGATATTGTTAATGCTTGTATTTATAAGGGAAGTCTTTATACTGCTGATAAAGACGGAAAAATTTATAAAGAAAATTTTGGAACAACATTTAACGGGACACCAATTCAATTTATGTGGAAATCCCCATTTTTAGCTTTATCAAATGCTTATCATCGTAAGATGATTGATGAATTTTATTTTCTTTTAGATACGGAATACGACAATCATTTTAATTTTTCGGTCTATAAAGATTATGATAGTGAGTATTCTGACGATGCCGAAACTATATATTCAATACACCAGGATCATTTGATTTGGGCAGATGATGATACGTCAGACAGTTTGCCTTGTCATTGGGCAAAAGAAGAAGAAATCGTACCTGTTTGGTCTATTAACAAAGATACAATGGAAAAGGCTGAAATATCCGAGGCGAATTATTCTGTTCAATTATGTGTTACAGGAGATGAACTTACTCATTCCTGTGCAATTATCGGTTTGCAGTTTAGGGAAATTTATAACGATGATTAAATTTTAAAATCTGAAATAATGGCCGCTCATATTTATTGTAGTAGAAGAAAAGAAAGGAAACAAAAAGATGACAGACAACGCTTATTCTGCATTTATCCCTGAAATTTGGAGCCAAAAGCTTAATTATATGCTTTCAAAAGAATGTGTAATGCTCCAATGCGTAAATAGAAATTGGGAAGGTGAAATTAAAAATCAAGGCGATAAAGTAAAAATTATTACTCCTGCAGATGTTGCAATTTCAACTTTAAGCACATCTAATATTACATATTCTGAATTAGAACCGACATCTCAAGATTTGGTTATTGATCAAAAGAAATTCTTTGCCTTCAAAATTAACGATGTTGCCCAAGTTCAGGCTAATGCTGATATTATGGAAGCTCATTTGAAAAATGCAAAAAAAGCTATTGAAGAAGTTCAAGATGCTTATATTTTATCATTACACGCAAATGTAGATTCTAACAATATTGTTGGAACAGAAGAATCTGCTGTAACTCTTGATAAAACAACTATTTACTCAAAATTTGTAGAACTTGCTTTATGCTTGAAAAATTCAAATGCTGTAACAACAGGTGTTAGACCTTGGGTTGTAATTAACCCTACAATTGAATCTTATTTACTGCAAAGCTCTGAATTTATCGGTGCTCATAATGTTGCGGATGAAACTTTAAGAGAAGGCGCAATCGGTAGAATTGCAGGCATGGATGTTTTAGTAAGCACTAACTTAACTGATGTATCAGGCAAATATTATGTTCTTGCAGGTACTAATGAAGCAATTACTTTTGCATCTCAATTAGCAAAAATTGAAAGTTTGAGAGATAAAGACAGCTTCTCTGATTTAGTTAGAGGTCTATATTTGTACGGTGCAAAAGTTGTTCAACCTAAAGCTCTTGCAAAAATGGTTGGAACAGCT
>USJT01000124.1 GCA_900555175.1 uncultured bacterium | reverse complement strand
TAACTATGCCTACATTAGTTCAAAACCATAAAAAATCGGAAGCATCTGCGAGATTAAAGAAATTTTACAGTATAATGCAACAAGCTATACTAATGTCAGAAAATGAAAACGGTTCTGCAAAAGAATGGACAAAAGTAGACAATATAGACAAAGATCCTGATACTGGATTGTATGATGATGCAGATGCTGAAAACACAGAAATTTATTTTAATAATTACCTTAAGAATTATTTAAAATACCTAAAAACAAGCAAAGATGAAGATACAAATCTCTTTAAAGTTACTCTTAATGACGGTAGCTCATTTCTAATGAGAAACGGAGATTGTATAGACTTTATTTTTGACTATAACGGAGATAAATACCCTAATAAAGAAGGAAGAGACAGATACAGATTTCTTATTTGTAGAGAAGGAAATACTGGATTTGAAAACTCTAATTCATCTTTTATCACTTATACAGCAAAAGATTCAACAACAAGAGAAAAAAGATTATCAAAGTGTAAATCAAATCCTGCATATTGCAGCGGATTATTAGAATTTGATAATTGGCAATTCAGATCAGATTATCCATACCATCTTTAAAACAAACTTAATTGTTCTTGTTTTGCAAAATGTTTTTCAAGATATGACGGTCTATGATATTTGCATAGTCCGTATTCATCTATTAATGCCATGTGCTCTTTTGTTAAATAACCGGCGTTTTCTCTCCACTTATATTGCGGAAATTCCTCATCCAACTTCAACATATATCTGTCACGGCTAACTTTTGCCAAAATACTTGCAGCAGCAATAGATGCTGAAGTTGCATCTCCCTTTATAATATATTTTTGAGAATAATCAATACTTGGGATTTTCTTATTACCGTCAACTAAAATTAATACCTCTTTTTGAGCTAAATGGCATCGCTCTAAAGACTTTTCATCATTTTGAGAAATTTGATAAAGCTGATTTATTACATCTGTACATGCCATACGCATAGCTTTTAAAGAAGCATTCAAAATATTTATACGCTCAATTTCCTCAACTTCAATACAAACAGTTGAATTAATTGTATTTTCCTTTATAACATCAAACAATGCTTCTCTCTTTTTTGCAGATAATTTTTTACTATCATTAAGTTCAAAGAGTTTCTCTTCTAAGCTTTCTGAAAAATCTTTAAAATACACAGCGCTTGCAAATACTCCGCCGGCTCCGCAACCTCTGCCTGCTTCATCAGTACCTATCACAACTCGTTTTTGTCCCAAATCAAAGGCAAACAATTTTGCTATTCTTGATTCAGAAGTTAATACTGCCTTAGAATTTTTTGACATATTCTACTCCTCAAGATTATCAAGAATAAATTTCCCGATTTTTCCTTCTCGGAAATCTCTTAAAACATAAACCGAAGTTCTTTCAATATCAGGATTTCCGCCTGAAACAATCCAATTTCTTGAATTTGCAATATCTTCAAGAGAAATATTATCTATTTTATAAAAATCTTTCACGGCTTGTGAATATTTTTCTTCAAGAAGCGACAAAAGCTCTTTTGCCACAATCTCACTTGAATAAGCATTTTCAGAAACAGCATTAACAAAAGCTAATTTCTTAGCCCTTGCTTGATCCTCCTGCTTCATTGGGATAATCCCCGGAGTATCCAACAAATCAAGCTGAGGATTAATTCTAACCCACTGCTGCTGCCTTGTAACCCCTGCTTTTGCCCCAATTTTTGTTTTTGATGATTTGGTTAATTTATTTATGATACTTGATTTACCGACATTTGGCAACCATAACCCTTGCAGGTCTTCTCAGCAATCCTTTTTTCATTAAAGTTTGAATTCTCGGCTCTGATAATTCAACAACCTTTTTTACAACAACATTCAAATCCCTAAAATTTTTAGCATCAGATTTTAAAACAGGGAAACCATATTTTTTTTCTAAAACTTTAACAAACTTATTAAGTTCATCAGAATTAGTCAAATCCGCCTTATTTAGCAATATTAAACGGGGCTTTTCACCTAAAAGCCCCGTAATATTATCATAACTGCTCGATAAAGGCAATCTTGCATCAATAACTTCAATCACGGCATCAACTAAAGAAAGCTGTTCTTTAAGTTTTTTTTCAGCCTTCGCAATATGTCCTGGATACCAATGAATATGAAGCTTATCTTTTTTCAATTTTTTCCTTGATACGAGTTGCTTTACCTGAACGTTCTCTTAAGTAGTAAAGTTTAGAACGTCTTACATCACCTTTTCTAAGAACAGTAATTTTGTCAATTCTTGGAGAATTTAGTAAGAATACACGTTCAACACCAACACCTTGGAAAACTTTTCTAACGGTGATAGTTTTGTTAATACCTGAACCGTGTTTTTTAATAACTGTTCCTTCGAAAGCCTGAATTCTTTCTTTGTTACCTTCAACAATTCTAACGAAAACTTTAACAGTATCGCCAGGATTTGTGTCAGGAAGATTTTCTCTTAAATAAGATTTTTCCAATTCATCAATAATAGGGTTCATTTCACAATTCCTTTATAACTTTATATTTCGTACTTATCAAATTCCTTTAATCAGCGTTCCACAAATACGCTGACGCACGCAAAAGTATCGTAACCCAAAGGCATAAAAATTTCAAGCGATTTTTAAAATTTTGTAATATAATATAATTATGGCAGGCGATTACAAGAAATTATTAAACAAATGTAAAAAGAAAAAATTTGCTGACCCGAAAAATATGGGAGTAAATATTGATAAAAACGAGTATTATGAAATAATACTTTCAAATTCGGCTCACCCTGAAAAAATAAATTAGCAAAAAATAACATTTTATAATAGATACCAAATATATAAAATAAAGAACTTGACAATCAGGCTTTTTCGAAGTAAGTTATTAATACGTGCAAAGACATAATAGTTTTGCAGAACTGATTGACAATTTAATATGGGCATGTGGTACTCTGCCGAACAAAAATTGACTAAATGTCAAATTTTGTGAGAGGTGGTAGACACGCCTCAGTTCAAAGAACTGATTGACAATTTAATATGGGCATGTGGTGGAATGGTAGACACGCTAGTCTTAGGAACTAGTGCTAACGCGTGGGAGTTCGAGTCTCTTCATGCCCAATTCTTTTTTGATTACTAAAAATTTTATAATAACAGATACTTATCAAGGTATCTGTTATATTTTTTATAGGAATTTATCAAAATGATACATTCAATTAATTATATTAATACTAAACAATATACAACCCCTTATAATAATCAAAAAAATATCAATTTTAACGGATTAAATTCAAATATCAGGAAATTATCACCTTACAATTCTTTTATGAATAAGGTTTTTGACAGATTTACATATATTTCAAAAAACAGATGGTTTCCTGTTGATAAAACAATTAAGCCATATTTAAAAGAAGGCAATATTCAAGCCGGAAAAAATCAAATGCAATTTTGGGAAATTAACCCAAATAATTCTAAAAAATACATTATTTTTTATCACGGGCTTGGACAAAACATTTCAACTAACCAGCCTATGTATAAAAGTATTTTAGACAAAGGTTACGGAGTTTTAGCACCTGAATACATGTCTTTTGAAAAAACAGAATTAACAGGCAAAAGCATAACCGAAAAAACTCAAGCTGCGCTTAATTATCTTAATCAAAAAGGTATAAAGAGTGAAAATATTGGGGTAATCGGTTTTAGTATGGGGAGTTTTCCTGCTGTTGAAACTGCTTTTAGGCATAATAAGTTAAAATTTTTGGTATTAATCTCTCCATTCAATTCTTTAAAAAATGAAATAGGGATTTTAACCCAAGGAGCAACAATAAAAATACCTCAACTCATAAAGTATAGTATTAAAAAATTTCCTTTTATATTATCGCATCTTGACAACATTTTTAAGACAAAGAAAAAACTTCAAAAAATTGACACGCCTTTATACATAATCCATTCTGAAAACGACAAAATAGTTCCTAAAAAATCAAGTGAAGAACTTACCAAAAAGGTTAAAAACCTAAAGCAATTTATTGTCGTTGCAAAAGGCGGGCACAATATTGAGAAAAACAAACTTGATGCCTTCAATAGTTTATCAGATATTTAAGAAGTTTTAATAATTAACTTTTATTTTTTACTTACTTAACTTCTTTTGCCTACACAATGATATTCAAAACCGCGTTGTTTCAACCGGTCATCATCCTATTGGTTTCTACCGTCAAAAATAACAGGAGATTTTAACAAGCTTTTTACCTTATCAAAATCAGGACGTCTAAATTCATTCCATTCTGTTAATAATAACAGGCAATCAGCACCATCTAAAGCATCATAAGCATTTTTGGCGTAAACAATTCTATCTCCCCAAATATTTTTAGCTTGTTCAAAACCTTTTGGATCAAACGCTCTAACTTTAGCACCAAATTCCAACAGTGCATTAATGATTGTAATAGATGGTGACATTCTCATATCATTTGTTTTAGGTTTAAAAGTTAATCCCCAAACTGCAAATGTCATATTAGCGACATTCATACCAAAACGGCCTAAAATCTTATTAATAAATATAACTCTTTGCTCTTTATTAACTTCATCTGCAGCTTCAATAAGTCTGTAACCACAGTTGTTATCTTTTGCAGTTTTAAGCAAAGCCTTAACATCTTTTGGGAAACAACTTCCGCCATATCCTAGGCCCGGGAACAAAAATTGAGATCCGATACGTTTATCAGAGCACATCCCGATTCTTACCATTTCAGCATCAGCGCCAACTGCTTCACAAATATTTGCAATTTCATTTGCATAAGAAATTTTTATAGCCAAAAATGAATTTGCGGCATATTTTGTCATTTCTGCAGATTTAACATCC
>USJT01000123.1 GCA_900555175.1 uncultured bacterium | reverse complement strand
ACCAACAGCAGGCGAAGGTACTTTAAAAAACAGAATGCTGTATTTTAAAGACAATTTACATGCTAAAACAGGCACCTTATCAGATGTAAGTGCAATTGCAGGATATATCACTTCAAGAAACGGCAAGACCTACGCATTTTCAATAATAATTAATGATTCAAAAACAAAACCGCAGGCAAAGAAATCTCTTGAAGAATACATAATCAGAGACATATATACAAACTACTAAATATCAGACTTATCTCCAAACATTATTCGGCCAAAAATTCCTGCTAATGCACCGATAACTCCAAAAACGATAGCAGTCTGAACACGAGCTTTAGGAAGAAAATCTTTTACAGCTCTATATGCTTTTGAATATTTTGGGACATTTAAAAGCTCAGCAAGCTTAGCATCACCTGAATTTTTCTTAGCAGCATGTTGAAGAAGTTTTCTGCCATCTACAATAATATCAAACGCATTTCTTTGTTCTTTTCCCGCCTTTTGCATAATATCTTTCGGAAAAGATTTTTCAAACACATCAGGCTTTTGAGTTAAAAGTTGCTCAAGATTATATTTTCTCGGAGCAATCGTATAACCGACACCGGCAGAGACAATGCCTGTCATAATTCCCATTTCCGCAGGCGAAACTGAAGTATATTGAGACATAACACCCTCCTATACCACTCTTAATAAACACTACTACTTATATTTAAACTCACTTTTAAACATTTTTGTTGTAATTTTTATATATAATTTACATCTCGTAACAATTCGTAAAATCGGCGGTATTGTGTTATTATAGAGAATAATATAAAGCAAATAAAGGGATAAAATATGGAACCTTACGTAACAATTATTACACCGACACATAATTTATTGGAAAACAATCTGGCTGATGATTTTAATCTTTTAATATCTCTACTGGATTTGCAAACATATCCTTATATAGAACACATGGTAATTGATAAAGCATCAAATGACGGAACTATTGAAATGCTAAAAGATTACAAAAACAAAGGATTTTTTAAATTTTTCTCAGAACCTGATACAGGAAAATTTGATGCTTACAATAAAGGGGTTATGAGAGCAAAAGGTAAATATGTTACATTTTTGAGCTGTGATGATTTTATCCATGACATTACATCTATTGCTGATATAGTTAATCTTATGGAAGCAAATAACGCAGATTTTACATTTGCACCTGCATATTGCAGACACCCTGAAGGTTTTGTATTTTTATTTGCCCCTTCTATGTACAACGCATTTCAAGCAATGCCTTGTGCAAGACAAGCTATGTTTTTTAAAAAGTCAATGATAGAAAAAGAGAATTACTTTGATTTAAAATTTAAAACAATGTCAGATTTTGACTTTATTATGAGAATAATAATGAAAAAATATACCCCTGCATATTTTGATAACAACTATGTAACATATAAACTCGGAACTAAACCTATGGAAAATCCTCAACGTTCCGAAGAAGAAGTAAAAGCGATTTATTATAAAAATTTCAGATCAATTTACCCTATGAATGATGACATTTTAGACAGAATGGCTAAATATTCGGAATTTCCAAAAGGTCTTTTAGATAAATTGTCAGTCTATTTTCCTGAAGCTGACAGAGAACTTTTCTACAACAAATGTGAGGAAATGCACCAATTAAGATTATCAGCATTCCAACAACAGCAACAAAATGCAAACAATAATATGTAAAAAATTTGCAAAATAATCTTTGAGTAGTATGATATAAAAAGAGCGTGCAAGACTTTTGCACAAATAATAAATAAAAATTAAGAGAAATTAGGGAATTTAAAGATGAAAGAACAAAAAGTTGCAGTAATAGGCTGCGGTGTATGGGGAAGAAACATTGTCCGCAATTTTTATAACTTAAATGTATTAGATACCGTATGCGATATTGATGAAGAAAACTTGAAAAAAGTTACGGAACAATATCCCGGAGTAAAAGTTACAAGAGATTTTAACGATATTATTAATGACAGCACAATAACAGGTGTATGCGTTGTTACTCCAAGTCATACACATTATAAAATGGTTAAAGCAATGCTTGAAGCAGGCAAAAATGTTTATGTTGAAAAACCGATTTCAACAGTTGCTGCAGAAGCTAGAGATTTAACAAGACTTGCACATGAAAAAGGCCTTGTTCTAATGGTTGGTCACTTATTACTTTATCATCCTGCTGTTAACCGTTTGAAAATGCTTATTGAAGAAGGTGCTTTAGGTAAAATCCTTTATGCACAAAGTGACAGATTGAATGTTAACTTCTTCAAAAATGACAGAAGTGTAATGTGGGATTTAGCTCCTCATGATGTATCTTTAATCAGCTATGTAACAGGTAAAGCTCCTGTACATGTTCTTTCAGCTCTGGGTTGTTCTTCTGAACAAAATGATATTATGGATATTACACATATCGGAATTCAATTTGAAGACGGTGTAATAGGTCATATTTCAGAAAGCTGGATTACACCAAGAAAACATGTACAACTTTTGGTTAGAGGAACAAAAGCTACTGCAATTTTAGATGATACAGTTCCTGAACATAAACTTGTTATTTACGATAACTTTGTTAAAGACAGCTCTCAAAATATTAAACTCGATTATCTGGAAATTGAACCTTTAAAACTAGAATGTCAACATTTTGTAAGCTGTTGTGCAACAGGTAAAAAAGCTCGTTCAGACGGTGATAACGGTTGTATGGTTACTCAAATCTTAGAAGAAGCTGAAAAAATCATGCTTGGAGATAGAGTAAAAGAACTTGATCAAGTAAACTTTGCACTTTCAAGAACAAAAAAATAAAATTATAACAATTAGTTGGAGAGACATTTTTATGAATATTAAAAATAACCTTGCAAATATTGTATCAGTATCAAGAGTATTTGTTGCATATATTGCAATTGCAATGCTTTATATGCAAACAACCTGGGCATATTTAATTGCATTTATTTTAACAATAATTGCATTTGCTATGGACGGACTTGATGGGTATTTAGCAAGAAAGCTTAATCAATCCTCAGAATGGGGCTCTGTTCTTGATATTTTGGGTGATAGAATTGTAGAAGTTTCATATTGGACAGCTTTTGCTGTTTTAGGTTGGATTAATATTTTATTTCCGCTTGTTTGTGTTGCAAGAGCCTTTACAACAGATGGTATTAGAAGTGTTGCATTATCTCAAGGTATGACTGCATTTGGAGACAAATCTATGCAATCTACTAAATGGGGAAAATTTATTTGCGCATCAAGATTTATGAGAATAAGTTATGCTGTCGCAAAAGTTCTCGCATTTTTGCTTTTAATTGCAGTAAATACACCGGGACTTGAGCTTTGGGAAGGAACCCCAACACTTCATATTATAACAATGGTATTTGCTTGGGCTGCAATTATATTTTGCGTTGTAAGAGCAATTCCTGTTGTTGTAGAAAGTCCAAAATTATTCAATAAGGATTAATTACAAAATGGCAAAACTTAATATAGTATTATATGAACCTGAAATTCCGCAAAATACAGGAAATATTGCAAGACTTTGCGCCTGTACGGGAGCAAGCCTCTATCTTGTCGGGAAATTAGGTTTTTCTCTTTCAAGCAAATACACCAAAAGAGCAGGACTAGACTACTGGGATAGTGTAGATATACATAAAATTGATACAATGGATGAATTGCTTGAAGCGAACAAATCTGCTAATTTTTATTATCTGACAACTAAAGCAAAAAAATTATACACAGATATAAAATTCCAAGACGGAGATTTTATAGTTTTCGGACCTGAAACAAGAGGATTGCCTAACATTTATGTAAAAGATAAAAATGCTCTAACAATTCCAATGAAAGAAGGTCAAAGAAGTTTAAATTTATCGAACTCTGTTGCAATAGTTGCTTATGAGGCTATAAGACAAAATGGATTATAATATACCAAACCTTCCTTTTAGAGATGAAAATTCAAACAAAGGAACTTTCGGCAAAATATTAAATGTATCAGGTTCAGAATATATGACAGGAGCAGCTTGTCTATCATCGATTGCTGCTTTGAAAATAGGAGCAGGCTACGTTGAACTGGCAAGCCATGAAAATGTTTTAAGGGCAGCAGCAACACTTGCACCTGAAATTGTACTTGCGCCAACCGAAAAAATTTTAGAATTAACTAAAACATCAACAGTTTTGCTTATCGGATGCGGGCTTTCAACATCTGAAAAAGCGACCAAAATATTTAAAGAAACAATATCTTCATCAATTAATCTTCCAACAGTAATTGATGCAGACGGGCTTAATATACTTTCTCAGAATAAAATTGAGTTACCTGAAAATGTTGTACTAACTCCTCATCCCAAAGAAGCATCAAGGCTTTTACATACAACACTGGATAAAGTTCTGCAATCTCCTGAAGAAGCTGCACTTGAAATATGTAAAACATATAATTGTGTAACCGTTTTAAAACTGCACAGAACAATAGTTGCATCTCAATACGGAACAATATACCACAACAAAACAGGTAACAGCGCTCTTGCAAAAGCAGGCAGCGGTGATGTTCTTGCAGGAATGATTGCAGGTCTGCTCGCTCAACATATGAATATTTTTGACGCTTCGGTATTAGGAGTTTATCTTCACGGATTAGCAGGAGATTTGGCAAAAAATGACCTGACTGCTTACGGAGTTTTAGCTTCCGACACAATCAGGTACATTCCTTATGCTATAAAAACATTATGCTAATAAATCAAATCTCTTAGCAGCAGCTGCTCTTTTTGCTAATTCTTCTTCCAAGCCATTTCCTGTTGGTGCGAATGGGCTTGTATATTCAGCGTGTTTTACAAAAGGTTGAGCAATTTTTGCTTTTGGTAAT
>USJT01000122.1 GCA_900555175.1 uncultured bacterium | reverse complement strand
AATTAGAAGCTGTTAAAAAAGATATTCAAGATAAAATGCCAAGAGTTTTGCAAGCTTGTAGTGATGCTAACAAAAAGATGTTTACAAGAATTTGGGGCTCTAATCATAATGCTTTAGGACGGTTTAAAACTTGGTTAATCGGACGTGAAGTTTACGCTTCTGAAACTGCGAACAAAATTGCAGGTTCTTTAGGAAATGTAAATTTAAACGAGAACCCTGAACTTGCAAATGTTTTAAAGAAAACTGGTTTAGATAAAAAGATTCCGAAATCTATGTTAGGTAAATTCTTAGGTAAATATACTAACTTAGTTTTGGAAGGTGCAACAAACAGGGTTGCAGGCGGTAAGTTTGTTGCCTTAATGCAAGCTGCATATTTGGCTGACGTATTGTATAAGACTGCAAAAACAGATGGTGCAAGTGAAAAAGTCAAGACATTCGCAGAACGTTTTACAGAGATGATTGCATTCTTCGTTGCAATGCCTCTTGCAATTCAGTTAATGCATAGAATCGGTGGTTTGCAATATGCAGGAATGACGAAAGAACAAGTCGCAAAATACAGAGAACATTTGAAAATTCATAATGATAAATCAATGGCCGCTGGATTTAAAGATAAAGCTGCTTGGAAAGCAAGCAAAGATGCCCTGAAAGCTGAATTGAATGCAGGGGTAAAAAATCCTATTACAAATTTATTTAAACGTATTGGTAGAATTGTTACAGTAGGTCTTGAACAGATTAGACCTTATGATAAAAAAGCTGTAACAAGAGTTGGAATATTTGATAAAATAAAAGATTTGTTCAGACATCCTAAATTTGGTATGAAGCAAATGGCAGGTTATCCGATGAGAATTGTTTTAGGTATGATGATTATTTTACCGTTCTTGAGTAAAATTGCCGTTAAAGGTTCTCATTTGATATTCGGTAAACCTAAAAATTCTGTATTAGATGAAGGAAAAGAACCTGATAAAGCAAGCCAACAAAATCCTGCAACACAACAGACCCAACTTCCACCACAGTTGCAGCAAGCTCAGGCTCAAAATGCGGTAAATTCAAATCAACAGGTCGCACCAAATCAACAAAATAATGCTCAAAAACAGCCTGTAAATGCTCAAAATAATTCAAATGGCTTAAATCAAGCGAATGGTGCAAACGGTTCAACTAATTTATTAAATCAATATAAAAATGGTAACAACCCACAAGCATCTCCGGTTAATAATCCTCCGGAACCTGTAAGAACTTATATTCCATCTCCTGTTGGGGTAAAACTTCAAGGAGTGAATGAAGATCCGACATCTGCAGATGCGGCAATGAGACGTGCAGATTCAGCAGAACAGCTGGCTTTAGAAACCTTGAAAATGAATTAATTGCATTTTTTTACGGTTAAATTAATCTGTTGCCCTAATATTAATAGCATGCTATAATATTTTTTGGAGGATTTTATGGTTGCTACATTTGATTATAAGGGTTTTGCAAAAAATTTAACTAAACAGGCTGAAAATATTATGCCTGATGATATTGCTTCAAAGCATAAAAAAGAATTTTTAGATAGAATTTATGATTTTACTTTTTTGGCAGGTAAAGCATTTTCTAATGACGACTCTATTGCGGATGCTGATACCGCAAAAGTCTTAACCCAAATAATATCAGAGTGGACTTTCCATAAATACATAGATTTATTAAGATCCGATATTCCTGAAATGTATCATGAAAGTATTTTACAAAAAGTTGCTTATGTAGCTTTTGAAATGGCTAAGGAATCTGAATTTAGCAAATTATCTCAAGATCAGATGCTCACTTTAGTTGAACTTCAAATTAAAAAAGCATACGAAAAAGCTTGTAAAAAGCTTTTAGATAACGGACAAATTTCAAAAGAAGCTTATGACAAGGCTTTAAATGTTGATGATTATGTTAAGAAGCTTGTTCATAACGTAAAAATTGTAAAAGAAAGTAAAAAATCTACTTTTCTATTTACTCTAATAGCTTTGATATGTGCTTTATTAACCGTAATATTAAATATTTTATATGCTGATGCTCCTGCATTGGTTCTTATAAACAATATTATGATTATATTGCTTTCTATGTATGTCGGTATATATATCGGCTCACAAATATTTGGTAAATAGGGTAGTTGTGTAATCTTGAATTTGTTAAAAAGTATGATATAATAAGATTAGCTCTGTACAGGTGCTTATTTTGTTCCTACATTTATTTTAAAAGGGAGAATTAGCTCTGTCTGGATGTGAAGTATACCCGCCGATTTTCTAAATCGCCAGCGGGAAACGGATAATCCGAGGCGTTCACCCACCTGCGAGACCACGCAGGCAACAAAATCACATCTGTATGGGGCTTTTTTATTGCGTCTTTTTTCATAATATGATACAATGACTGTATGAAACAGAATATTCAAGTAATTATTATTTCAGATTTTGCAAATACTGTTGAGGTTTTGAAGTTGTATTTGCAAGAGTATGGAAAATTTTCTTTTTTGGCTTCAAGTTCTGATTTATCTAAGGCATATAACGCTGTAAAGGAACTTGAAAAAGCAGTTGTAATTGTTGATATTTCTGATTATCAGGAACAAAAGCTGAATTTTATTTCTAAAATATCTTCAGAATTCCCTCTGTGCAAAGTCGTTGCTTTGTCTGATAAACCTGATGTTGATCTTGTTATAAGAACAATGAGAACAGGTGCTTGTGATTTTGTTTCTATGCCTGTTATAAAAGAAGAATTTTTTGCAGTATTGGATAAACTTGATGATGATTTATCTGAAAATAAGGTTAAAAAATCTAAATGTCGTGTAATTACTGTGTATTCAAATAAGGGTGGTGTTGGAAAAACTTCTATTGCAACAAATTTGGCAGTTGAACTTGCGAAAATTACAAAGGAAAATGTCGCTCTTATTGATTTGAACTTGGTGATGTTACGACATTTTTAGATTTAAAACCGTCTTTTAATATTTCTTATATGCTTCAAAATTTGGATAAAATTAATGAAGATTTTCTTCTTTCTACTCTTGAAAAATATAAGGATACTTCTTTGTATGTTTTAGCGGATCCTCCTTATTTTAAGCAGGTAGATAATGTTTCTGTTAAAGATATAACAAGACTTTTTAATATTTTAAGAGATACTTTTTCTTATGTAGTTGTAGATACTGCAGGTGGTTTTGACAATACTGCAATGACAGCTTTGGAAAACTCTGATTTAATCTTCTTGGCTACAATTGTTAATTTGCCTGCTATAAGAAATTGTCAGCGTTGCCTTGAATTGTTTGAGAAATTAGGGTTTAATGAAGATAAAGTTCAGGTTTTGATTAACAGATATATGGAAAATGATGAAATTAATGCAGAGGATGTTGAAGAAGTTTTGGGTAAAAAATTGTATTGGAAAATCCCGAATAATTACTTCACAATGATGTCTGCTATTAATAAAGGAGTTCCTGTTACTGATATAAATTCTGATTCTAATGTTGCTTTAAGCTTTAAAAATCTTGCGTTACTTGTTTCTGATAGTGTTTATCGTCAAAAGTTCACAAAGAAAGTTGGAAAGGTACAATAAATTGTTAGATAAAAATAAATTAAGCAGCCGATTTAATAGCTATGGAAATAATGATGATAATATAATGCAGGAACAGCCGAAAAAATTTGTGCTTGCAAAATCTTTAGATAAAGATTTTCAGCTCGATAATAGCTCTATACAAAGTGATAGTGAGCAAGAAAATCCTTATGTTGAAGCTGATTTAATGAATGATTATTCGGTTTCCGACATTGAAAAAGATTTTAAAAAAGATTTAATGGTAAAAATTGATTCAATTCCTGTTTGGTTTGATTATACTGCTGATAGGCAAAAAGATTTGATTAAAAGTTTTGTTGATAATAAATTAGCTAGTGAAAATATAACTCTTACGCTTGATGAAAAAGACACTTTGGTGGACAAATTGTTTACATCAATTATGGGTTTTGGTCCGTTAGATTACTTTATTGCTAAGGATAATGTTGATGCTGTTTATGTAAATGGTGTAAACAGTATTCATATTGAAATTGGCGGTAAGGTTTTAAATACAGAAATGTCATTAAATGAAAAACAGTTGTCTTTCATAATCAGTAATATTTCTAATATGGCAGGTGTTAAGATTGATAATTCCAAAAATATTTGGAATTTAAAAGTTGATAATTTATTTATTACCTTGATTATGCCTTCTATTTCTCAATGCGGATTTATTATAACCATTAGAAAAGTTGTTTCTTGTACGATGAATTCTTTGTTAGAAAAGAATATGATGTCTAAAGAAATGTTTGATTTTCTTCTTGCTGCTATTGATATGAAGAAAAATATAATTATATCAGGTGACATAAATTCAGGTAAAACCGTTTTAACTGATGCATTGATTAATTCCGCATTGTTGAATAAACGTGTTGTTTTATTTGAAAATAGTCCGCAAATTTCAGCTTATGGCAAAACTTTAATGAAATTTGTAACGGATAGAGATTCTGTTGATTATTCAAACCTTGTATCTGATGTTATGAGAATGTCGCCTGAAAATATTGTTGTTGATTTTAATTGTGTTGTACCTGAATTTGCTGATAGTAATGGCGGTATATATACACTTAGGGCAATATCTGTTGAGGGCGCTCTTTCAAAATTGTTTGCAGCTTTTGCAAGTGAAGAACATTTGTCTGATAAGTTTGCTAAGACTAAAGTTTATTCAAATTTTGATTATATTGTGCAGCTTAATAAGTGCAGTGACGGCAAAAATAGAGTAACATCAATTGTTGAGCTTACTCCTGCAAGAACTGCCGCTTTATCGGTTAAGGGTATTGCAAAATATGTGGATG